>CAYHAB010000031.1:0-6550 GCA_964354505.1 uncultured Thermodesulfobacteriota bacterium | reverse complement strand
CTTCCCAATTCCGCTCGCCACATCTTGGAGTGATATCCTCTCCAAGATGCTGGTGAAGTAGTAATAAGAAGTTACCTGGAATTCCATGACGCTGATAAAAAGCCCCCCCACGATGCCCAAGATATCGGCCACGATGGTGAGGAGGGGGAGGGCCACTACCGTCGCGATCAGCTTGGGGACTACCAATCTCTTCACAGGATTTGCCCCCATGACCCTGATGGCATCGATCTGCTCGGTCGCCTTCATGGAGCCGATCTCAGCGGCGATCCCCGAACCGACCCTCCCTGCCACCATGAGGCCGGTGAAGACCGGCCCTATCTCCCGAACCAACGATATGGCTACCACCACCCCGATAAATCCCTTTGCCCCGAAACGGCCCAGGGCAGAGGCAGTCTGCAGCGCCAGGACCATACCTGTGAAGAGGGCGATGACGTTGACCACGGTCAGAGAATGAATGCCGACGGATTCTATCTCCTGAATAATAATACCCAACTGATAGGGTGGTCTGGTCGCATAATAGATCGCCTCAAGGAGAAGTTTGGTAGCTCCCCCCACATACAGAAGGGCGGATCTGATGCGCAGTTGGATGAGGTAAACTAGTCCCCTCACTGGGGTCCTTTAGGTTGGAGGAATTTTATTCCGCCAAGGAATTGACGGAATGTCTCTACCCGGCGGGGAAATGCATCACGAGGCGCCCAAAAGATGATATCATAGAACACCCCCTCTCCCCTCACCACATACGTCTCAGCCTTTACTGCGGTCTTTTCGACCCACCCCTCCACGACAGTCTTCACGGCCTCTCTCCCATCGACCTTCGTGGTTTCTTGAGAGATGATCTGCTTGCGCTCAAAGGCGATGAGGAGGTGACGTGTAAGGGTAGCCAGATCAACCTCCTCTTTCAGGGAGGTCACATTGACCACAATCGTAGCCCCTTCCTTGGGGTCCCACAGGACGAAATGCACGTCCTCCCACGATAACAACTGCCAACCATCCCGGGGAACGGTGAGCTGAAAATTCCCTTGGGGATCGCTATATCTCCCCTCCTCTGTGAGTTGAAGATGGGGAGCACAGTTGGAACAAAAGAGAGGAAATAAGAGAATAAAAAATGTCAGCAATTTCAGATAGGCCTTTGACATTGGAAAATAGTTTAGATGACCCCCGAGGTAAAGTCAACTGCATTGGAGACGGCCTCCGTTGGTAGTTGCAAGTGAGGGGGTGATATGCTACCATGCACGTCAAAAGCAAGGGGGAGGGAGAACAATGTTAGGGGTTAATAAGGTGATCTTGGTGGGGAATTTAGGGGCCGATCCTGATGTCAGATATTCGAGCACGGGAACAGCCGTTGCCAACTTTCGGATCGCCACCAGTGAGAACTGGACCAACAAGGAAGGAGGGAAGGAGACCAGGACTGACTGGCATCGTGTGGTGGCCTTCGGCAAATTAGGGGAGATCTGTGCGGAATATCTGAGCAAGGGAAAACAGGTATACGTGGAGGGGAAGCTCAGGACACGCTCCTGGGAGGACAAAGAGGGGAGCAAGAGATGGGTGACAGAGGTCGTGGCCAGCAATGTCGTGATGTTGGGGCAAGCCGGGGACCAGGTCAAAGCGATGGGCAGCGAACCTGCCGAGGGACCTCCCGAGCCCTCTCAGCACGAAGACGACATCCCCTTCTGAAATAAGCTAAAAGACATGCCGACGGGCCCTGATGTTGAGCAGGAGCCCTATCCCTATCAAATTGACAACGGTGGCGGAACCTCCATAGCTCAGGAAAGGGAGCGGCAGACCGACGACGGGCATAATACCCAAAACCATACCGACATTTATCACTACATGCCAAAAGATCATCGCCGTCACCCCGAAAGCGATGATGGATCCATACCTATCTTGGGTCCTCACGCCCCTCGTGAGACCCCATAAGATCAGGGCTAAATAAAGGGCCAAGACTAATCCACACCCCAGAAACCCCCACTCCTCACCGATTACGGCGAAGATAAAATCCGTATGGTGCTCGGGGAGGAAATTAAGCTTGCACTGGGTACCCTGGAGATATCCCTTCCCCCATAGACCCCCCGATCCAACGGCGATCTTGGACTGGATGATATGATAACCTGCCCCCAGAGGATCCATTTGGGGATTGAGCAGGGAAAGAATCCTGGTGCGCTGATAACCTTTGAGGACAAACCAGAAGAAGGGAGTGGCGAGGATGATCGTCAAGCATATAATAAGGAAAGATTTGAAACGGATTTTAACGAACATGACGATGGAAAAAAAGATAAAGACCATGACCATGGCCGTCCCCAAATCAGGCTGCTTAACTATCAGCAGCGTGGGCACCATAGCGATGATCGTCGGGACAAAGAGATCACGCAAACGATATCCCTCTTTTCTCTCATGCGTTGCAAAATAGCGGGCAAGGGCGAGGATAAGGGCGATCTTCATCACCTCAGAGGGCTGAAAGGAGAAAAAGCCTGTCTTGATCCATCGCTGCCCCCCGCCCACCACCAAACCGTAGATAAGCACAAAAATCACGGCCAACAGAACCGTGAGATAAAATGGGTAGGCAAACTCTTTATAATAGCGGTAATCAACTGCAAACACCAACAGACCGAGCAGGGCCCCTATTCCAAACCAACAGAGCTGCCGCATATAGAAGGGAAGTCCCTCGCTAGGCATATTGATGGTGGCGCTGAAGAGGTTGACCATTCCGATCGCCGCCAGGGAAACAGTGAGGATGATCAGCCTAGAATCCAGTTGTCCCCATACTCTCCTGTCTATCATTACTCCCCTTTGTTGAGTGAGAGATATTTCTTGATCATCTCCCGGGCCAGGGGGAGGGCGGCAGACGCCCCGTGTCCTCCATGCTCGACCAAGACCACCACTGCAATAGGGGTGTGGGCGGCGGCATAGGCCACAAACCAGGCATGATCCCGCAACTCATAGGGCATATCCTCAGCTCTCGGCCTCTCCCCCGTTGCTTTGAGCCGCACCACCTGCGCTGTCCCCGTCTTGCCGGCTATCTCCATCCCATCAATACGAGCACCCCTGCCGGTCCCGGAGTCCTCTTTTGTTACACCTACCAAGGCCACCCTGAGCTCTTCCAAGTTCTGGGGGGAGAGGGGGAGGCTTCCGATCTCGTCGGTGGAATACTCCTCTACTACCTTTTTATCGAGATCCTCCACCCGCTTTGCTATCTGTGGCTTGAGGAGGGCCCCGCCGTTAGCGACGGCGCTCATGAGGTTGAGCAATTGGAGCGGGGTCACCAGGAGATAACTCTGCCCTATGGCCAGAGAAAGGGTCTCCCCCGTGTACCACCGCCCGCCAATTCTGTCCTGCTTCCATGCCTCGGTAGGCACCAAGCCGGCCTTTTCCCCAGCGAGGTCGATACCCGTAGGCCTCCCGAGGCCGAAGCCTTCCGCATACTTGCTCAGCCTCTCCACCCCTAACCTTTCACCCACATTATAGAAATAAACATCGCACGATTCCACGACGCCCCGATAGAACTTTGTTATTCCATGCCCCCCTGTGCGCCAGCACTGATACCCCCGTTTTCCCAGGTAATAGATGCCGGTGCATTTAAAAGCGGTTTCGGGGTTAATAACCCCTTCCTCAAGGCCCGCTGTGGCGGTCACAATCTTGAAGACAGAACCAGGGGGGTAGAGTCCCTGGATCCCCCTGTTTTGCAGGGGATGTAAAGGGTGAGAGACCAGTTTTTCCCACTCCTGTACGGATATCCCCTCAGCAAAGAGAGCCGGTTGGAAAGGCGGGCCGCTACAAAAGGCCAGGATCTCCCCCGTTAACGGATCCATGGCGATAATGGCCCCTGACCTTTTACCCAAGAGCTCTTCCGCGTACCGCTGCAGTTCCAGGTCTATCGTCAAGTAGAGATTGCGGCCTGGTACGGGTGAGACCTCCTTGAGGACCCTTACCTCCTTCCCCGCAGCGTCAACCTCCACCTGCCTTCCGCCATTGATCCCTCGCAGATGTTTCTCCCACGTCAGCTCAACCCCGTACTTCCCCAGCCAATCCCCCATCTGATATGTCTCTCTCACCTTCAACTCCTCTTTAGTGATCTCCCCGCCATAGCCCAGTACGTGGGCGGCCAGGGTCCCATAGGGATATGTCCTGATGGGCACTATCTGTATCTCCACCCCGGGAAGATCCAACCGATGCGTTTTTAAAGAGCTTAATTCACCCCACGTGATATCTCTCTTGATCAATACTGGCTGAAAGGGGGGGGGCTCACGATGTTCGATCTTGTACGTTATCTCATCAGGGGACAGATGGAGAAAGCGAGAGAGCTTTAGGGTTAAACCCTTCAGGTCGTTCACGTCCTCAGGCGTCACCAAGACGTCAAAGGAGGGCCGGCTGTCCACCAACACCCTCCCCTTGCGATCCATGATCATTCCCCGAGCAGCAGGCATTTTTATCAGTTTTACCCTGTTATTCTCAGAGAGGAACCGAAGCTCGTGCCCCTTGATGACCTGAAGATACAAGAGCCTCACAAAAAAGATGAGGAAAACGACGACGACCACCGAGACATAATACCGATGCCTCGGCCTAGATTCCTCTGACTCTCGCCTTCTTATGTCCATAGCGGAACGCATCCTCCGCTCCCCTCTCGCCGAGGTCTGATATCTTGGGGGTTATGACGAGGACGAGAGGGGAGAGGAGACCTGTGCAAAGGATTTGCAAGAGGAGCTGGGGCGCGAGGACGGCAAAGGGGCTATGGATCATCTTTCCGATAAGCAAGATGATAATCACCAGCAGGCCATCAACCATCCCGCCAAGAAATACCATCACTATCTTGGATATCATAGTGGAAAGGTAAAACCTCCTCGCGATCCATCTGCTGAGGGAAAAGATCACCGTCTTAGAGAGGGCGTTGATTCCGATAACACCCCCCGATAACACATCTTGCACGAGGCCGAGCATGAAAGAAAGACCGCCCCCAAGAGTAAGGGGGTAGTGAAAACTAAATATGATCACCACAATGAGGACGACATCGGGGAATGGGAGACGGGCGGGGAGAAAACCCATCAAGGTAGTCGCCACGACCAACCACAGCATCCCAACCATAAAAGGGCCCAAGGCCTTGAACAAAGATCCTAGCCCTCCCCTCCTCCCGGACTTAGAATCACCATCACCTCCTCCAGACGTGAAAAATGAACGCTGGGTATAACTTCTACTTCTTGAAAGAAGCCATACTCCTTCCTCTCTACCCTCACCACCGCCCCCATAGAGAGCCCCTTGGGAAAAATCCCTTCGAGGCCGGAGGTAAAAATGTGATCGCCGACCTGTATATCCTCCGCCCGGAGGACATAGCGCACGTAACATCGAGATCCCCCATCACCCTCCACGATCCCCTGCACCCTCGTCCGTTGCGCCAAGCAATCCACAGAGGAGTTTCGATCGATAACGAGCAAAACGATAGAGGTGCCGGAAGAGATCCTCATCACCCTTCCGACCACACCTTCCCAGGTCACCACGGGCATCCCCTTTTTTACACCGTCACGCTGCCCCTTGTTTATAACGATGGTCCTCAGCGACGCCGAAGGGGAGTAGGCAACGACCTCAGCAGCAATCATGGGTGCGGGAACCCGCTCTTTCAAGAGCAGGAGGCGCCTCAGGCGCTCCAAGGCTTGGGCAGAATCTTTCAGCTCGGCATTCTCCCGCTTCAGGCGGCGCACTTCCTCCTGTAACCGATGATTATCTCCTCTGAGGTTTACTAAGAAAACATAGTTTTGAAAAGCGGCGCGTACGGAGTCGACAATCCAATGAAAGGCGCGTTGAAAAGGAGAGAGAAGCTTAAGGCCGAGATTATGAAGCCCATCGCCTCCAAAACTGGCGCTGATCTGTAGGGAAATGAAAACAACAGCGAATAAAATAAGACAAACTATAATGATGGTGCCACGGCGTCTCTTGAGGTCAAACATCTTAATAGCTGTGCGCCACCTCCCGCAGGAGATCGCCGTCGTCTAAGAGCTTGCCGGCTCCCATAACCACCGTTGAGAGGGGATCGTCTACGATGGTGATAGGGAGGTTTATGGCATTACGAAGCAAGACATCGATATTTTTTAATAACGCTCCACCCCCGGTCATCACTATCCCCTTATCGACAATATCAGAGGCCAGCTCCGGCGGGGTCCGCTCTAAGGTGATTCTAACCATGTCTATAATGTTATCCAGAGGTTCGGTCAGGGCCTCCTTCACCTCACCGGCCGTCAACTCCAAGGTCTTGGGGATACCTGAAACCAGGTCTCTCCCCTTAATCTCCATTGTATCCGAGTCATCCTCGGAGGGGAAGGCATTTCCCAAATTGATTTTCACCTGTTCGGCAGTCCTCTCCCCGATAAAGAGATTATACCTCCTCTTGACATATTGGATGATGGCATCATCCATTTTATCCCCGGCCATGCGGATGGAGTTGCTGGCAACGATCCCCCCCATAGAGATCACCGCCACCTCTGTCGTCCCCCCTCCTATGTCCAATATCATATTCCCAGAGGCCTCGGTTATGGGAAGCCCCGCTCCGATAGCCGCGGCCATGGGT
>CAYHAB010000030.1:0-2792 GCA_964354505.1 uncultured Thermodesulfobacteriota bacterium | reverse complement strand
AATGTTCGTAGCTTTTTCGTTTCTTATTTCACTGATCGATGTTGCACCATTAGTTGCTAATGGGGTAATCAATACCGGCCCAACGCCAAAACAGGTGCCGGCACAAAAGCCCCCGAAGACCCAGATACCAGATAAGTCTCGTGGCCTCGGATACAAGTTCACAAAACTTAATCCGCGCGATCTTGTCGGGGCAAAATCCCCCAAGGCGCTCGGTTCCAAATTTTATGTCGAGTGGAAAAAAATAACAGATGCCTACCAACTATTAGTAACAAATATCCCGAAATACGAAGAAGCAGCAAAAAAATATGCCGCGAAGAGCGAGGAGTGCAAAAACAAAGGCTATACCGAGGCGGACAAGACAGCCGCCGGATGCCAGCCTACCGACTCAGTCGCCGCGTGCAGCCAAAAACTTTTTCAATGGTGTACTTTACAGGAACATAAAACAGTGGATAATGCGACCGTGAGTTGTGGAGTAAACTTGGCCACGCTACAGGGCTCGAGCGAAAAAGCGTGGGATGAACTTTATGAATCCGCTTACAACGTGCTTCATTAGAGCAGACGCTTTATCTAAATATTTTTTAAAAAAAAATTGCAAATTTCGATCGTGAAAAGGAGAATTGTTCAAATAAGGAAAGAACGGACCTTGACTTTTTTATAAACCATGAAAATAGGGTAAAGGAGGACAATAAAATGAAAAAAGAAATGATGGTAATGACAATTGTTGTAGCTCTATCTTTTCTTGTTTCGCTCATCGCTGTTGTGCCATTGTTTGCAAAGCCAGCAAGTCAAACCACACCAACGACAAAGCAGGCGCCGGAGCAGGGGCCGGCACAGGCACCGCAGACACAGAAGCAACAGTTTAAACCACCAGTTGTACAAGTGGCAAAGGCAAAGTTCTGGGGCCTGGAAGTTGATCACTGTGTCGTAAACAATTTCAATCCCTGTAATGCCGTTAATACTGCAAAAAAAGGCATCCTCACGGGTAAGTGTTACTACAAGATTAAAACGCCCCCTATCAATGAAATTACGGAAGCGGATGTCGCGGCGTGGAGCGGCAAGGCGTATACGCTTTTAACTTCTATTACCAATAACAATACGGCGAAGACCTTAAAAGAAGAGGACGCCAGACTGCTGCCGCAATTTACCTGGGGACAGGTGCAGCTGTGGAAAAAAGGCGGGCAAGGTAGCGCACCGAAGGAATGGACGGAGCAGATGGAATTCACCTTGGATGCGTCCCAGAACTATAATGGCGGAAACATTTTTTTGTTTCAGGTAGATAAAAATAATACTATACCGGAATCTGATGGTGATACAAACAATATGTGCGGAGGTTCAATTATTATTATCCCCTGAAAATGTACGCGGGGAACTGGGTGAAAAAAGAAGACCAGGAAGGTTGAGGAATAAGGAGGAAATAACAATGAAAAAGGTAGTGATGGTGATGGCAATTGTCGTAGCTCTATCTGTTATCGTTTCCATGATCGCTGTAGCTCCGTTGTTTGCGGCGCAGGCAACCAAGACCGGCCCAACGCCAAAGCAGGTGCCAGCACAGAAAACGCCGTCGGCGTCGCAAATTCAACGACAAAAAGACGTAAAAGATGCGGCATACCACCAGCCCAACCCGCAATTCTGGGATCTGGCGATTGATCATTGTGAGATAAATGGTCTTGTATTTAACCCATGCTCTTTTCACGAAAATCTCACTTTTAACCTAAAGCTTACTGGTACATGTTACTTTAAAGTGCAAACGCCAATTATAAGCTCTATTGCAGAGGAAGATGCTACGTACTGGGGAAAAGCGGGTCCGGGTAAGACATACACGATTGCTGTTGCTTGGAAGTGTGGTAATATTCTGGCCTGTCCCTATAGTTGTCAGGATACTATTTGGAACTCGAACACCAGAAATCTGCCACAATTTACCTGGACAGACGTGCAAAATTGGAAACGTACCGGCCAGAGTAATGCACGTAAGATATGGACTGAGCAGCTTAATTTCATCTTTACGCTGCCAAAGGAATATCCTTCTTCGGCCAAGGGCGATTTTTACTGTTACATAGATAAAGGGAAGAACATAACAGAGTATTCTGAGTTAAATAATGACTGTAGTGGTGTGTTTCAATTTGTCCCCTTTGCAACGACGGATGCGGTCAAGATCACTCAACCGCCAAAGCAGGTGCCAACGCAGAAGACAACGCCGGTAAAACAAACACCGATGTCGAATTTAAAAAAAATGGAGATGGAGCATGCAAAAAAAGAGTTCTGGGATCTGAAAATTTTTAGGTGTTTTGTATCCAACATTCAAGTTTGTTCTGCTTCTACTCCTAATCAATCTGAGGGCCCGCGTCTAAATGCACCGCTCACCATGAAAGTTCATTGTCAGTACTATTTGCAAACTCCTCCTATATACTCGATTACAGAGGAAGATGCGAATTATTGGGGAAATGGTCAAAATAGTCAGATGCACACGATATATTTTTCTTTGTCCAATGATGCGAATTCGTCTCTGAAGCTAGAAAAAAAGGAGGTCAGAGGTACGAAGATATTTGATTATGACGACGTAAAAGAATGGCAGAGTCATGAATCGCGTAATGTTCCACATGTATGGGTAATGCCTATGGATTTTTCCTGGAATATTCCTTCCGCTTTTAATGGCTTAAACACGTTTACGTGGGACCTACGTATAAATTACGACAGCGACGATTCAAATAATAAGTGTTCTGGTAAAATTGAATTTTTCTAGAAAAATGTTCCTGGAAAAATGAGCGAAAAACAGAAGACAAGGGCGGCAGCAG
>CAYHAB010000029.1:0-3389 GCA_964354505.1 uncultured Thermodesulfobacteriota bacterium | reverse complement strand
CGTCTTCCCCTTGGCGAGCTTCACCACTTCTTCAATGATCTGATTGTGTTCCCTCCAGTCCACCGTAGGTGACTCCCCCGTGGTCCCCGTGGGGATCATCTTGGCTCCCCCCTCAATCTGAAAGGTTACATTCTTGCGGAGGCCCTTCAGATCCAGTTTGCCACCTTCTGTGAAGGGGGTGACGAGGGCTGTCCAGCACCCCTCTAATCGTTCCAATCGCATGATCGTTTCTCCCTTGTTATGAAGATTATATGAGATTTTTAAAAAACTAGAGGAAAGAGGGGGAAAAGTCAAGTGCAGAGAGGGGGGGCTTATTGATGAGGGATATATCCCTTCTGCCGAAGGACCTCGTAGAGGATAATAGCCGCGGCCGCAGAGGCGTTGAGGGAGTTGATCTTCCCTTGCAGGGGTATCGAAATGAGAAAGTCGCATTCCCTCTTGACCAGTGACCGCATCCCACGACCCTCCCCTCCGATGAGCACAGCGAGGGGAATCGTTAGGTCCTGATGATAGAGATCCGTTTGCGCCTCCGCAGCTGCGCCTGCCACCCAGATCCCTCTCTCCTTGATCTTTCTCACGGTGGTGGGGATATTGGTCACACGTACCACCGGGATGTGAAAGACCGCTCCGGCGGAACTCTTGGCCACGGCAGGAGTGATCCCAACCGCCCTATCCTTGGGGATGATTACCCCCCAGACCCCGCAGGCGTCAGCGGTTCGGATGATGGCTCCTAGATTTCTCGGGTCCTCAATCCCATCAAGGATAAGGAGGAAGGGCGCACCCTCGCCCCCGTGGAGGACTTCGTCCAGATCGGCATACGCCCATTGATCAACGAAACCCACCACCCCCTGGTGGGGAATGCTCTTGGTGAGGGAGTCCAGCTTAGAACGCTCCACCTTTTTAATGGGAACCCCCTTTGATTCCGCCGCGCTTATAATCCCCTCTAACCCCTTGAAACTCCTTCCTTCCGCCACCCAGACCTCTCTGACCTGGCAGCGGCCCGATCTTAGGGCTTCATAGACGGGGTTTATACCGTAGACCCAGATATTCATCATAGTCCTCGCATCTCTTTGTTCATGGTATCCCGAAAGGGATGCCCGCGCAAGCACATGAAACAGACATAGTTACTTCTGCCTTATGTCTCAGGCATTAATCGATGCTCCTTATGCATCCTCTCCACACCTGTCTGGCAACTCTGTCTATACCCATCTGACCCCTGTGAAATCTAAGATCTTGAAAACCGGGGGGGAATCGCCTATAGTGAGAGCAGGGTTTACGAGACCTTTCTTCTCCAGGAACCAGAGAGAGGATCCCGCGCGGGTGGGATAATTTTTCGGCACTTTCCTGATAGAGTAATCACGCAAGGTTGATTTTATCGGCACTATGAAGAAAGAAAAACTCCCCATCGGAATCTTCGACTCGGGGGTAGGAGGGCTGACGGTCTTGAAGGAGGTCATCAGCCTCCTGCCTCATGAAGACATCATCTACCTAGGGGATACGGCCAGGGTTCCTTACGGAACCCGCTCTCCCCAAACAATCATCAAGTATTCGCAGGAGATCACGAGGTTTCTCCTGCGCCAGGGGATCAAACTTCTGGTGGTGGCCTGCAATACCGCATCGGCCGTGAGCCTTCCTTCCCTGAAGAAAGAGAATGAGATACCGGTCATCGGGGTGATAGAACCTGGGGCACGGCGTGCGTCCGAGATGACTCAGAACAAGCGGGTTGGCGTCATCGGAACCGAAGGGACGGTGAAAAGTCGGGCCTATGAGCGTGCCATCAAGATGATCGATCAAAAGATTACCATCATCAGTCGAGCATGCCCCCTCTTTGTCCCCCTGGCGGAGGAGGGATGGTTGGATAATGAGGTGACTCGCCTGACGGCCAAGAGTTACTTGAGCCCGCTCTGTGAGGAGAAGATAGATACCCTGGTTCTCGGATGTACCCATTACCCCTTACTGGAAGCGGTCATTAGAGAGATAGTGGGTGATGGAGTCCGCCTGGTCAACTCCGCTAAGGAGACCGCTAAGGACGTGCAGAGGGTTTTGGATGAGGAAGGGCTCGTCACCCCCGGGAAAAAGGGCGGATCATACAGATTCTATGTCACCGATAATGCGGAGCGCTTTATTAAGGTAGGCGAAAGATTTTTAGGGAGAGTCTTGGGAACAGTGCATGAAGTGACGTGATAATCAAAGCCCCATGCCTTTTTTGATCTCCCGCAACAGGGCGATATTGTCGCCGTGCCCGGTCATGTTGGCGGTAACCATCCCCTTGATGGAGCGGTTGAGGAGATAAAAATCTCCGAAGATGTCGAGTATCTTATGGCGGACGAATTCATCGGGGAACCTCAGCTTGGTATTCACCACTCCCTTGTCATCCAAGAGGATAACGTTGTGAAGCTGTGCTCCGCCGGCCATCCCCATTTTGCTCAGTTTTTCCGCATCCTTTAAGAAACCGAAAGTCCGGGCGGGAGCAATCTCCCGCTTGAAGTGCTCCGTGCCATCCAAGATAAAAGTGTATTCCTGTTCCCCAATAGGGAGAGGATAGTGAAGCCGGTATCGCACTCCAAAAGTTTCGGCGGGTTCGATATAGATGTATTTTCCTCCCGGTGATTCCTCGCCCACCTGATAGCGGCGATCAACCACCAACTCCTCGTATCCAGCCATCTGCTCCTCAATCCCCGCCTCCTCTATGATTTGGCAGAAGTCGAGGGCAGAGCCATCCATAATAGGGATCTCGCCGTTGATCTTTATCAAGAGATTGTTGATACGATAGGCGTGCAGGGCAGCCATGAAGTGCTCCACCGTCCTGATAACGGTCCTCCCCTTTGCCACCGATGTAGCAAATTCTGTGGAAAGGACGTAGTCCAGATGCCCCGGCACATTAAGATCCTCAGAGAGCTTGCAGAAGACGATGCCGCTCCCCGGGGGTTGGGGTAGCAGGATCATCCCCGTCTTCAGTCCGGATTGGAGGCCGGTACCATACAGGACCATGCTCTGCTTGAGGGTACGCTGTGGGTGCACGCCTGACTCCAGCTCGGTCTCAAGGGATGGAGGGAGGGGTTTGATCGAATCGTCCTTCGAGGTTGTCACGAAGGCAAACTGTTGCTGTCTGCGCTCGTTGTCCCTCAGAAGCTTATGCAGGCGTTTGCTCTCCAACCTTAATCTGCGGTGCTCGAGGGCCTTTTCCAAAATAACCAGGAGGATATCCATGGAAAGGGGTTTTTCGATGAAGTCAAAGGCCCCTAATTTTACCGCCTTGATGGCGGTGGAAATGGTCCCATGCCCGGAGATGACGACTACCGCATTGTCGACGTCTATATTCTGCAACTCTTTGAGGACCTCTATCCCATCCATATCGGGCATCCATATGTCCAGCAGCAGGGCATCGG
>CAYHAB010000028.1:0-4937 GCA_964354505.1 uncultured Thermodesulfobacteriota bacterium | reverse complement strand
GCAGGGTGTCGGCGTTGCCACTGCCGGCGCTGTGTGCGCCTTCGCCTATGATCAACCAGCCATATTTATCGAGACGAACATCAGCAGCGTCTATATCCATTTCTTTTTCGGAAGCAGGGGAGATGTTAAAGACAGCGAAATCCTCCCGCTTATAGCACAGACCCTTGATGCGAAAAGACCGCGCCACTGGTATTACGCCTTGATGGACTATGGTGCAGCATTAAAAGAAAGACACCCCAATCCCAGCAGGAGAAGCGCCCATTACACACGACAGTCCCCTTTTGAGGGATCCTTGAGGCAGGTCAGGGGGATGATCCTCAGGGCATTGGTTAAGCAACCCGGGATCTCCGAGGCTGCCCTGGCGAAGGAGATCAACCGAGATGCGGATACGGTGAGAAAAGGTCTGGGGCCATTACGCAAGGAGGGGTTTATTGTTCAAAAAGGAAAACGGTTTTTCATCACTGATAGATGATAGGGTGCGAGCAGATGTTCTCAGGCCTGGGGCGTTAACCCAAATCGCCGAAGAGATGCTGCACGATGCTCAAGACACTGAGGGTCGCCGTCTCGGCCCTGAGGACCCGCTGTCCCAGTCCGGCCACGAGGAAGCCTTGGGCCTGGGCTGCAGAGGCTTCCTCTTCGGAGAACCCGCCTTCAGGACCGATGAGAAGGGTGATCCCTACGGTTGGATCGATTTCTCCCAAGACTTCCCGCAAAGGGATGGGTTCTCCCTCCCATAGGATCACCCGCGTACCCGCGCTCTGAGCGAGGAAATCCGCCAGTTCATGGATCGCCTCGATCTCAGGGACCACTGTCCTGCCGCATTGTTTGGCAGCTTCCTGGGCGATCCTCTGCCACCGCTCTAACCTGAGCGACTCCCGCTCCCCTTCCACGATGGGGATAGAGCGGGAGGTAACAAGGGGGAAGATCCTGCCGGCCCCCAGTTCAGTGGCTTTCTGGATCACGAATTTCATCCGTTCCCCCTTCAGGAGACCCTGGCCGAGGGTTATCTTAAAGGGGGATTCCCTTTCAGGGCGCAGCTCTTCCTGGATCGCCAGATACATTCCCCCCTGGTAGTCTTCGGTGAGCTCGGTGCGATATTCGTTCCCCTCTCCGTCAAAGACCGTTACCTCATCGCCCGGTCCGAGCCGCAAGACCGTGAGTATATATCGCGCCTCCCTGGATTGGAGGGCAATCTGCTCATCCGTTATCCTCTCTGGGGGGATGTAGACTCTAGGCATCACCTTTACCCACGGAGCGGAAGAAGGCCTCCAACTTTTTATTGAACTCCTCAGGGCGTTCCAACATCACCATGTGCCCTGCCCCCTCGATGATCTCCAGACGGGATCCCGCTATCTTATCGGTCAGGTAGCGGGAGTGTTTGACCGGCGTCAGGATGTCCTGATCGCCACAGATGACCAGGGTAGGATTGCCGATCGCCTGTACCTCCTCTATGATATCGAATCGATCACAGGCGGAGAAGTCGCCAAGCAGGACTTGGGGTGAGTTCTTCATCATTTCCGCTACTGCCAATTTCATCATCTCCTCCGGCACATTCTTGGCGAAGGAGAGTTCGCAGATAAACTTCACGGCCTGAGGAAAATCCTCCTTGATCCCATCGAGGATACGGGGGAGTACCCGCAGCCGCGCACCGGTGCTTGCCAGTACCAACCCCTTGGGGAAGGCCGGAAATCTCATGGCGAGGTCCATCGTGATGACCCCTCCCATGGAGTGCCCAATTACGAAGGGATTGGCTATCTTCAGCTCATCCAGGGCTCCTTTGATCCACAGGGCGTAGCTCCTGACCTCCTGCGCCCCCTTACCCGGCGCCGCTCCATGCCCCGGAAGCTCCATGATAAGGACGTCGAAATCCCGGCTAAAGTATTCGCGTTGGTGATACCAGGACGTCCAGTTGCCCCCCACCCCGTGGATGAAGACGAGGGGGTCCTTTCCCTCTTCTCGTTCCCCCTTGCCGAAGACCACATTTCCCCGCATACCGTAGGCTTCGATAATGGGCATTAGTTCCCTCCGCGTCTGTTCTCGATGTATTGGAAATATTCCTCCATTTCCCGGATAAATGCCTCTTTGGACCTGATGGCGTTTATTTTTTTGCGGAACTCGGCGGCCGCGGGGTAGCCTTTAAGGTACCATCCCAAATGCTTGATGAAGAGGACGATTCCCCAGGGCGCGCCGTTCCTCTGCAGGTGCAGCTCCAGGTGTCTGAGGATTAGCTTTTGTCTCTCATCCCAGGTGGGGGGAGGGATATCACGACCCTCGTGGATGAACCCCCGAGCCCTCTCGAAGATCCACGGATTTCCCCAACTCCCCCTCCCGATCATTACCCCATCACACCCCGTCTCTCGGAGCATCCGCTCTGCATCCTTGGGCGAGCGGACATCGCCATTGCCGATGACCTTGAGCCCTGTTCGTTCTTTGGCCATCCTGATGAGCTCCCAGTCGGCCTCCCCTTCGAATCGTTGAGATCGCGAGCGAGGATGGATGGCAACCAGGTCTACCCCGCAATCCTCGGCCATCTGAATGACCTCCAGGCAGTTTACACTCTTCTCGTCCCATCCTGAGCGAATCTTGACGCCGAAGGGGATATGAAGGGCATTCCGCACCCGTTTGAGGATCTCTTGTAACTGCTTCGGTGTCCGCAACAGGGCCGCCCCTGCCCCTCTCTTCACCACCTTCGCGGCTGGACATCCCATGTTGATATCAACCGCATCTAACCCCATCTCCTGCACCCGTGCGGCGGCTTCGGCCAATACCGCAGGGTCGGAGCCGAAGATTTGACCTATCAGCGGCCCCTCAGAAGGGTAGGCCTCCAAAATCCGGCTACATCCATTGTTTCCCCTCACCAGTCCCTCGGCGCTCACCATCTCGGTGTAGGCCACGTGGGCCCCCTTTTCCCTGGCCAAGAGTCGGTAGGGGGGGTCTGTTATCCCTGACATGGGGGCCAGTACGAGGGCCCGGTTCGGCACGATAGCCTCTAAAATTCCGTTCTTAGGCATTACCCTTCGACCCTTCCCTTAATTCATTCCTCAAGCGCCCCCAGGCGAAGAAGGGGCCCGGGTCCTCCTTCCTCCCCGGGGCGATATCGCTGTGTCCTACGATCCTCTCGGGGGTGATCAGCGGGTAGCGCTCCATCAACAGTATGCATAGATCTCTCAGCGAACCGTATTGTTTTTCGGTGAAGGGGTGGCTTGCGCTGCCCTCCAGCTCGATGCCGATGGAGAAGGAGTTGCAACCTTCCCTTCCCCCAAAGGAACTCACCCCTGCATGCCAGGCCATCTGGTCGGGGTCCACCAGTTCGATGACCTTTCCTTCCCTCTCGATAAAGTAGTGGGCCGATACCTTCAGTCCCTCCAATTCCTTAAATGAAGGGTGGATGTTAGAGTCTAACCTGTTCAGGAAGAGGTCCAGGACATACCCTGTGCCGAACTCCCCAGGAGGAAGACTGGCAGCGTGGATGACGATCATATCAACCTGCTGGTCATTTCTACTTGAAAAGTTGGGACTGGGTATCTTATGTATCTTCATGCTGTCCTCTTGACATCCCACCTATTTCGCAGGCCGTCGCCGATGAAGTTGAATCCCAGGACGGTGAGCATGATGGCTATCCCCGGGAAGGTGGCTACATGGGGGGCGAACAAGAGATATTGCACCCCTTCGTTCAAGAGTCTTCCCCAGGTGGGTACATCCTGGGGACCCAAGCCTAAAAAGCTGAGGCTCGATTCGGCCAGGATGACTCCTGCCAAGCCGAACGTAGCCTCCACGATGACCGGGGCAAAGACATTGGGCAGGATGTGCCGGAGTATGATCCGGGGATGGGTCCCCCCCAGCGCCCTGGCCGCCAAGACGTATTCTCTGTTTTTCTCCGCGAGGACCTGGCCTCGCACGAGACGGGCATAACCCACCCAACCCAAGATACAGAGGGCAAAGATAATGTTCTTGAGATTGGGGCCGAGGATCCCGGCCAGGGCGATGGCCAGCAGGATGCCCGGAAAGGCGAGGAGGATGTCCACGATCCGCATCATGATGGTATCGAAGACGCCGCCGAAATAACCGGCCAACGCCCCCACAGCCACCCCGATGACCAGGGAGATCCCTACCACCAATAATCCCACCATGAAGGAGATCCGTGATCCGTAGATGACCTGACTGAGGATGTCCCTGCCCAGCTTGTCCTGTCCCAGCAGATGGCCCGCCCGTGGCCCCTCAAGCTCGCCGGTGAGGTCGATGGCCAGGGGGTCATAGGGGGCCAAGAACGGGGCCAAAAGCGCCGTCCCGATCAAGAGGGCGATGATAATAACGCCGACCCATGCCAGTCTGTTACCCATCGTTTTAAACCATTGCTTAGAAAATAAAACGTCTAGATTTCCTCTCCCCGAGGGGAGAGGATTGAGGTGAGGGGGAAGGCATAATTATAACCACCCTCACCCTTGCCCTCTTCCCGTCCTTATGGCGCCGGGACCTTACGGCCCGCCAACGGGAGAGGGAGTTGATTGAATTTTTCCCGCCTGCGGCGGGATTCGTGGGTGACGCTCCGTCATGATGGATGATCTGAATGATACCATAAACAAACATACTGTGCTTCCCCCTCAGAATGGTAAAAAACGCCCTGATAAGCTCCGGTAATGCTTCTCAATCCATCAACCTTCAATCTTTTCCTCGATTTGTTTGGGCTGCTCTGGGGCAATTTTCGCAAAATCTGTCTTTTTAGGCAAGGAGCGATTTAAGATGCCGATAGCGCTCTCTATCCCAAAAAAGCAAAAAGTGTGGATTGACAGATGCGTTGAGCCTAAGGTTCCGCTGCTGATATCTATTCAATCACCACCCTCTTCGCCGCCTTCTTCCCCTGCTCCACGTCCACCGTTATCAGGATGGCGAAGCCGACGATGAAGAAGACGATAATCGCCAAGATAGAATGCCGTACT
>CAYHAB010000027.1:0-14231 GCA_964354505.1 uncultured Thermodesulfobacteriota bacterium | reverse complement strand
CCCCACCCTCATCAGGGCATCAGCCAAGAACTTTCGCCATGTCACCGTGGTTGTTGACCCCGTTGACTACGCGCCATTGGCCCAAGAGCTGAAGGCCGGTGGTGGTGCGATCTCCCCGAAGACAAACTTCAGGCTGGCGCTCAAGGCCTTTCAGCACACCCACCACTATGACGGGGCCATCGCCCACTATCTCGCCGGTGTAAAGGTGGACTAATGAAGGTCTTGGTAATCGGCGGCGGCGGCAGGGAACACGCCCTGGTCTGGAAGATCTCCCAGAGTCCTCGGGTAAAGGATGTCTTCTGCGCCCCGGGCAATGGGGGTATCTCTCAAATAGCCCGCTGCCTCGATATAGCAGCTACCGATTTGGCAGGGTTGGCCCGTTTCTGCAAGGATAACAAGATTGACCTGACCGTAGTGGGGCCGGAGCTCCCCTTGACCATGGGGATCGTGGACCTCTTTCAAAAGGAGGGACTTAAGATCTTCGGGGCAACCAAGGGCGCTGCCCAGATCGAGGGAAGCAAGGCCTTTGCCAAGGACCTGATGAGAAACTATGGAATCCCTGCTGCCGGATACCGGATCTTCGATAATCGGGATGAGGCAGCCGCCTATATTAGAAAAGAAGGCGCGCCCATCGTGGTCAAGGCCGACGGCCTGGCCGCCGGCAAGGGTGTGATCGTGGCGACGACTGAACAGGAGGCCATCGAAGCCCTCGACGACATAATGATTAAGCGTGTCTTCGGCGAGGCCGGGGATCGGGTGGTGATCGAAGAGCGGCTCGTGGGAGAAGAGGCCTCTTTTATCGCCTTCAGCGATGGGGAGCAGGTCCTTCCCATGGCATCCTCGCAGGATCACAAGTCCATTTATGACAACGATCAGGGTCCCAATACCGGCGGCATGGGGGCCTATTCCCCTGCCCCGGTCGTCACTCCGCCGGTCCACCATCGGATCATGCAGGAGATCATGATCCCGACTATCAGGGCCCTGACAGCGGAAGGGTACCCCTACAAAGGGATACTCTATGCCGGCCTCATGATAAAAGAGGGGGCGCCCAAGGCCTTGGAGTTTAACTGCCGCCTCGGCGACCCGGAGACCCAGCCCATCTTCATGCGGATGAGAGGAGATCTGATCCCCATTATAGAGGCCTGCCTCGAAGGGTCACTCTCCCGAGTAGAGATTCCATGGGATCCACGGTCTGCGGTCTGCGTGGTGATGGCCTCTCAGGGCTACCCTGGCCCCTATGCAAAGGGAAGACTGATCCACGGCCTTAAGGAGGCCGAGCAGATGGAGGGGGTGTGCGTCTTTCATGCAGGCACGGCTGTGGAGGCAGGGGACTATTTGACAGCAGGAGGAAGGGTGCTGGGTGTGACGGGCCTGGGGAAAGGGATCAAGGAGGCCATAGACGTCACCTACCGGGCCGTTTCCCAGATAACATGGGAGGGGGCCCACTTTCGGAAGGACATCGGAAAAAAGGCCCTTGCCTGGCTGAAGGAATAGGCGCGTTGAAAGCGCACCGTTCTGGAAGTACATCTAAAGACTTTCAATGCCTCCCCTCCCCAGAGGGAAGACGGAACCGTAGTACAGTTATGCCCAGTAAGTGACGAGGCATCCGAGGGACGGATGAGGTTCTTAAGGGTAAGGCCCACTCAATGAAGGAGAAGATTATGGAGAATCCAATAGTAGGCATCGTCATGGGGAGCGCATCTGATCGCTCCATTATGGAAGAGGCAGGGGGGATACTAGCGCTTTTCGGGGTCCCCTACGAGATAATTGTCGCCTCGGCCCACCGCTCCCCTGAACGGACGAGGGAATACGCCCGCACTGCCCACAAGAGGGGCCTTAAGGTCATCATCGCCGGCGCCGGGGGGGCCGCCCACCTAGCCGGGACTATCGCCGCTGAGACCGTATTGCCGGTCATCGGCGTCCCCATCGACTCCTCACCCTTAAAAGGGATGGATGCGCTCCTGGCCACCGTCCAGATGCCCGCAGGAGTACCGGTAGCCACCATGGCCGTGGGGAAGGCCGGGGCCAAAAATGCAGGGGTCCTGGCAGTGCAGATCTTATCCCTCAACCATCCGGAATTCCAAAAGAAGCTCTGGGAGTACAAGAAGGAATTGGCCCTCCAGGTGGAAGAGAGGGGAAAAGAACTGCATAAAAAATAATCACTGTGGGAGATCCGCGTCCAAGGTATAAATTTGTAGAAGGCAGAGTATGGCTGAGGTCATGCGCATAGACCCCCAAGATCCCTCCCCACTGCTCATCGACGAGGTGGCAAAGGTGATACGAGGGGAGGGAGTGATCATCTACCCCACCGAGACCCTCTATGGCCTCGGGGCCAACCCCTTTTACCCCAATGCGGTAAAGAGATTATACGCGATAAAAGGGCGGTCAGTGGCAAAACCCATCCCCTTTCTGATCAAGGACCAGCAGATGCTCGAGGTCCTCGTGGAACACGTCCCTCATATAGGGAGACAGTTGATAGAGCGATATTGGCCTGGCCCCCTCACCCTCATCTTCCGGGCCAAAGAGGGGCTCCCCGCACCCCTGCGGGGGAGGGACGGCACCATAGGTCTAAGGATCTCCTCCCACCCCATTGCGAGGCGGATCGTGGAGGCCGTAGATGCACCCCTCACCTCTACCAGCGCCAACCCTGCTGGAGAAGAGGATCTTACCGATGTCGAGAAGATCGCACAGCGCTTTGGGGATCAGGTGGACCTGATCATCGATGGGGGACGGGTGCCGGGGAAGGGATCTACCGTGGTCAATCTAACTGTTTCTCCCCCCGCGATGGTGCGGGAGGGGATGATCAAGGGAGTATTGCTTAGAAAATAAAACCCATCTTCCTCTCCCCTGGGGGAGAGGAGACAGGTGAGGGGGAAAGGCGTATATGTCCGCCCTCACCCCCGCCCTCTTCCCGTTAAGAGGCCGGGACCTTACGGCCCGCCAGCGGGAGAGGGGGTCAATGATATCGTCAAGGTTTGTGGATGACGAAGAAGCATGGTACATTACTAAGGAAGCGAGGAGGCATAGATGAAAAGATCGTACAAGATCGCCGTGATCCCCGGTGATGGCACGGGGCCAGAGGTAATAAGGGAAGGCGTAAAGGTCCTCCATGCCGTCTCCGGTGCCGAGGGATTTAAGACGGAACTCGTGGATTATGACCTTGGGGGAGAACGTTATCTCAAGACAGGGGAGACACTGCCGGATACAGCCCTGGAGGAGCTGCGGCAGATGGACGCCATCTACCTCGGTGCCATCGGCCACCCCGGGGTCAAGCCTGGGATCCTGGAAAAGGGGATCCTCTTAAGGATCAGGTTTGAACTCGATCTCTACATAAACCTGAGACCTGTCAAGCTCTATGCCGGGGTTGAGACCCCTATTAAAGGAAAGGGACCTGAGGAGATCGATTTTGTGATCGTGAGGGAAAATACCGAGGGGTTGTATGCCGGTGCCGGAGGATTTTTGAAGAAAGGGACCACTGATGAGGTGGCTACTCAGGAATCCATCAACACGTACAAAGGGGTGGAGCGCTGCATCCGATATGCCTTTGAATTCTGCCGCCAGCGCGCTAAGGCACGCAAGCTCACCCTCTGCGGCAAGACGAATGTCCTTACCTATGCCTTCGACCTGTGGGAGCGGGTCTTCCACAAGCTGTCTGCAGAATATCCCGATATCACGATTGACTATGCCCATGTTGACGCCACCTGCATGTGGATGGTAAAGAACCCCGAGTGGTTCGACGTCATCGTCACCGATAACATGTTTGGAGATATCATCACCGATCTGGGGGCCATGATCCAGGGAGGTATGGGGATAGCGGCAGGAGGAAACATCAACCTTCAGGGAACCGCCATGTTCGAACCCATCGGAGGCTCCGCACCCAAGTATGCAGGGAAAAACATCATTAACCCCTTGGCGGCCATCTGCGCCTGCCAGATGATGCTCAACCATCTTGGGGAAAAGAAGGCTGCCCATCGGATAGAGGGGGCTGTTATGCAGGTATTGAAGGACCACCTCAAAGATTTGTCAGCCGGAGCAATGGGATACAGTACGACCGAGGTAGGGGATCTGATTGCAGAATATGCCGTCAAGGCCTAGAAAGAATGGAGATACCTAATTCCTTGATCTTCTTGCGCAAGGTGTTCCTATTAATGCCCAAAAAACGGGCTGCAGACAGTTGAACATACTTCGCCTTTTGCAAGGCGCCGAGGATGAGGGTCCGTTCTACCAGGGAGATGACATCTTTCATGAGGCTCCCATGGCTCTCGGTGTGTAGATCCATACGTTCGATTGCCCGTTCTAATTTCCTCCTCAGAATCCCATCCAAGGATGTCTCATCCCCCCAGCGCACCACCATCAAGGCCGGGGAGATAAAGGAGGCAACGGCCTCCACCAGTGTGAGCCGCTCATCTGACGAAGGATGTGGATTATCAATCAACAAAATCCCGAGATGGGCATCACCCCACCGCAGGGGTGCGCAGATACATGAGAGCTGGGGGCGCATACCCTCCTCATCCACCCCCCGCACGAGGGGTTCTGCCAAGGCGTCCGTAATCACCGCAGGTGAGCCGAGGCGCATGACCTCACCGCACTTGCCTTCAGTGGCCTTACAGTTGTTCCCTTTCACCCTTTGCAAGATCGGTCCAGAGGCTGCTTCGACTACGAGCTCTCCTCGTTGCCCATCCAAGAGACCTAAGAGCCCATTTTGGGCCTCTATGGTGTCCGTCAAAAAGGCCATGGTGTGAGAAAAAATAGAACTCACCTCCTTGGCCGAGGCCAGGGCGTGGTTAAACGCATACCAAGGAGAGAGATAGGGCAGCAGGGAATTTTGGCCTTGAGGGGATGACATTGAGAGTGTCCTTTTTAGTACGGAAGCAAAAAGAAGGTCATTTTATACGCCCCTTTTCCGCTTTTTTCAAGGGGTAATTTAGCTATCCATATTTGCGTCATCTTTCTTAATACATTATTTGCCCTGTCTTGCGGCTATCTTGCAAGCGAGGATCACCTCGTGGTAGGGTTGTTCATCGCACGGGGATATCATGGAGCTAATCATCCTGGGATCAGGGACAGGGGTCCCCTCCTTAAAAAGGGGCTCACCAGCTGCCCTTATCAAGGCCGGTAATCAATCCATCCTCTTGGACAGCGGGTCAGGAACCATAACGAGGATGCTGCACGCTGGGGTAACGTATAAAGACGTGGATGCCATTTTGTACAGTCACATCCACCCCGACCATAGTGCCGATCTGATACCCTTGATCTTCGCCTGCAAGTACCAGGAGGACCCTCGCGCAAAGGACCTCCTCATCATCGGCGGGAGGGGTTTCCGCGCATATTTCGAGGGGCTGCGATGGGTCTACGGCAGCTGGATAGAGCCCGAGACCTTCCGCATCCATATTCGCGAGGTCGCGGCTAGCGAGGTGGCAATAGGTGATCTTGAGGTCACTACCCTCCCCCTCGAGCATGCGCCCGAAAGCGTCGGGTATCGGATAGAAACCCCGAAGGGACAAACGCTGGTCTATTCTGGAGACACCGACTATTGTCGCAACATCGTAGAACTGGCCACGGGGGCGGACCTCCTCCTCTTAGAATGCTCCTTCCCAGAGGGGAGGAAGGTCAAAGGGCACCTTACCCCTTCGCTGGCAGGGCGTATTGCCCACGAGGCAGGGTGCAAAAAGCTCGTCCTCACCCACTTCTACCCCCCCTGCGACCAGTCCGATATCAGAAAAGATTGCCAAAACGTATTCTCAGGAGAGGTGCTCCTAGCCGAGGATATGGTGAGGATAGCAGTCTGAGCTATCGCTGGGACACCTTCCTCCAGCGTCAGCCTTCATCCCAAACTGTTGGATCCATCCCCATTGTGAATGAGTAAGATATATGGTACTATCAGTACAATTATTTAAAAAACGCTTTAATATAAGGAAACAATGTTCGGCATAGGGTTGCCAGAGCTATTGGTTATCGTGGGCCTTGCCCTCATATTGATCGGCCCGAAAAAACTTCCTGAGCTCGCCAAATCTCTGGGAAAAACCTTGGGCGAGCTACGGAAGGCCGCAGATGATCTGAAAGAAACCATCTCTGAAGAGATTGACCCCATCAGAGAGGAAATCCCGGATAGAAGCAAGCTGGAAGAGGCCCTGAAGAAAAAATTCTTAGACGTGGAGGAAAAGGCATCAGGAGCGGATAAGGGTTCCTCAGGCTGAGCAGCACGTGGAGGAAAAGCAGACCTTCATAGAACACCTGGAAGAACTTCGCAAGAGATTGATCATATCCCTGATCGCAGTGGGGATAGGCTTCGGTATCTGTTATATCTTTTCCAAAGAGATCTTCCAGCTCCTCATGATCCCTCTGCAGAAGGCCCTCCCCAAAGGGGCTACGATGATCTTCACCACCCCCGCTGAGGCCTTTTTCACCTATTTCAAGGTCGCCCTCCTGGCAGGGATATTCGCTGCCTCTCCCGTGGTCCTCTATCAGATCTGGCTCTTCGTTGCACCGGCCCTCTACAGCCACGAGAAAAAATATGTAATCCCTTTTGTCATCTCCTCTACCCTCCTCTTCATAGGAGGGGCTGCCTTCGGATATTTTATTGTCTTCCCCTTCGGCTTTAAGTTCCTCATGAGCTTTGCCACGGATCTTATACAACCGGCGCCCAGACTCAAGGAAAGCCTTTCCTTCTGCTCCATGCTCCTGTTCGCCTTCGGCCTCACCTTTGAGCTCCCTCTCCTTATCCTCTTTCTCTCAAAGGTTGGGGTGGTCAACGCCCGGATGCTTGCTCGCAATAGAAGATATGCGATCGTCGCTATTTTTATTGTAGCTGCCATCTTAACCCCCCCAGACGTCGTCTCCCAACTCATGATGGCCATCCCCCTCTTGATCCTCTATGAGGCCGGCATCTGGATAGCAAAGATCTTCGGCCGGAGGCACGAGGAAAAGGACCCTCCGGCATAACACCTCCTTGAACCATTTTTTTTTCTTTTTAGTACAAATTAATGTACAAATCCTCCCTTTGATACCAAATTTTTAAACAAAAATAGAAGATTTTGCTTGACTAGATGATCTTTTCATATATAATTTTGGTGGGATGAAGTGGGATAAAGTGGAGCATAAGGGGGCGCGGAGAAGGTGTTCAGGGGCAGATTTGAGCACAGCATAGATGGAAAGGGAAGGGTCAGTATCCCCGCAAAGTTTAGGGAGGTCTTGAAGCGGGATTATGGCAGTGATCAGCTGATCATCACCATCTTCGATAGCTGCCTCGTGGCCTATCCCCTAGCGGAATGGCAGATATTCGAGGAAAAGATGAAAGACTTTTCCCAACTCAAAAAAGAGGCGAAATCATTTTTGCGCTATTTTTATTCCGGGGCCATGGAGTGCGCCATCGACGACCATGGGCGAATCCTGATCCCCCCCCAATTTCGTGAACATGCCGATTTAAACAAAGAGATCGTTTTCCTCGGGGTGATGAATCGCTTTGAGATATGGAATAAGGGTATTTGGGAAAAAGAATTTGCAACATACAAAGAGACCTTTGATGAGATAAGCGAGGGGATAGCCGAACGGATGGGGCTTTGAAGGGATATCTCCATACCCCTGTCTTGACAGAGGAAGTGATAGCATATCTAAAGTGCCGTGAGGGAGGTATGTTCGTCGATGCCACCGTCGGTGAAGGGGGACACACCCTGGATATCTTACGGGCCTCGCGGCGTAACAAGGTTATCGGTATAGATTGGGATAAAGAAATACTTGAACGGGCGAAGGAGAGAGTAACAGAGTTATCCGATCGGGTAACCTTGATGCATGATAACTTTGTCCATCTTCCGCAGATCCTGCAAACCATGGGGGTAGAGAAGGTCGACGGCCTCCTCTTCGATTTAGGGGTATCAACATTTCACTTCCAGGAAGAAAAGCGGGGCTTTAGTCTTCACCACGATGGTCCTCTCGACATGAGAATGGACACCAGAAGGCAATTGACGGCCTACGATATCGTAGGCCACTTTTCCCTCGACGAAATAGCAAAGATCTTACGAAGATACGGTGAAGAAAGGTGGGCTAAAAGAATCGTCAAGGGCATCGGAAACGCGAGACGGCGGAAAGAAATCAGGACTACAGGTGAACTAGCGGAAATTGTCTCTCGAGCCATCCCGAGGCAGTATCACACCCGTCGGGTACACCCTGCGACCAAGACCTTTTTGGCCCTGAGGATCGCAGTGAATGATGAACTGAAAAACATAGAGGCAGCCCTTACCGTAGCTCCCCTCCTGCTCAAGCGACGGGGGAGAATCGGCGTCATTTCCTTTCATTCTTTGGAGGACAGGATAGTCAAGCAAGGCTTTAAAAGGATGGAGCGCACGTGTATCTGCCCCCCTACCCTCCCGCAGTGCGTCTGTGGGGGGAGGGAAAAGATCTTGCAGATCATCACCAAGCGCCCCCTCACCCCCCGTCCCGAGGAGCTGAGGGATAACCCTCGGGCACGGAGCGCAAAACTGAGGGTGGCAGAACGAGTATAGCAAGAAGGAGGGTTTGCCATGCGAGCATCTCAATTAATGAATAATATTCCGGGAATTACCATGGATCATCTGTACAACTGGGAGCGGCAAGGCTATCTTGCACCCAGTAGAATCAGCGTAGGGAAAAAACAGATAAGGGACTATAGTGAAAAGGATGTTCACCTCCTCAAGGCTATGTGGTCCTATTATCAGAAAGGCTTATCACCAAAGAATGCCTACAGAAACGCCACGGAGGAAATAGTAAAAAGTCCGCTTTCGGCCTTCCCTCCGTTACGCGACCACGAGGAAGAACGAGAGAGTGAGGGGAAGGGAATCAATTCGATCGAAGGTATTGCGATCTTTGAGCTGGTTATTCCCCTGAGGCACTATTTCCAATTAAAAATGGGTGAGAAAGAATATGGTTGGACATCGAAAAGTTAGATTCCAGAATCAATGAAATGAAAGCGGGACAGAGGGGAGAGTGTAACAAGGAGGTAGACGATGAGAGACTTCGCAGTCTTCGCCCACCCCGTTAGGGAAACCAAGGTCTTGCATGGACAGAGGGTGCCCAAGAGATTGAAAGAAAAAACCTCACGCCCCTCACTCCTGCTGCCCTGTCTTTTATTCATCTTCATCGTGAGCATCCTCTGTTATGTATGGACGAGAATCCAAGTGGTGCAGTACGGCTACGAAATCTCCTCGGCCTTGCGGGCAAAGGAAGCGGCCGTCATCGCCCACAATGAACGGACGATAGAGATGGCTACGCTGCGCTCGGCACAGCAAGTGGAGAAAAGGGCTCGCGCAGAACTAAGGATGAGCCTCCCCCGCAAGGATCAGCTGGTAATCATACGATGACGGATCGAGACAAATTATACTTTAAGATTCGGGCTCTTATGGTCTTCGTATTCTTTATCCTCTGCCTCGGCTTTATTGCCATGCGCGCCTATCACATGCAAGTCCTCGAGCGGGGCAAATCCCTCACCGTGGCTCAGAATCAATACTACGAGAGGAGGATCAACCTGGCTTCTCCCCGGGGGACCATCTATGACGCCAAGGGGAGAGAGCTAGCGGTGAGCATGAGGGTTAATTCCTTCTACGCCCAACCCGATAAGATAAACAACAAAGGTGCTATTGCTGTCAAACTCGCACCTATTCTGCATAAAGAAGCCCGTGAAATCTCTGAACTCTTGTCATCCCCCAAAGCTTTTGTCTGGCTGCAGAGGAAAATGACCCCCATCCAAAAGGAGCAGATTGAGGCTTTGCATCTCTCAGGAGTGGATTTCATGCCCGAGAGCAGGAGGTTTTACCCTAACTTCGAGATGGGGTCACACATCATAGGCTTTGCAGGAATGGACTCCCAGGGACTTGAGGGTCTGGAACGGGCATATGATAAGTATCTAAAGAACGCAACTAAATATGTAGTCTTGGAGAGGGATGCCCTCGGGAGATGGATATATATACCCGAGAGGGAAAAGGGAATGAAATCCCCTTATAACCTCCATCTCACCCTCGACCTTCGGGTTCAATACATAGCAGAAAGGGAACTGAAAAAAGAAATCATAGCTCAAAAGGCGCGGGGGGGCATGGTGGTGGTTATGGAACCTTCCACCGGCAAAATCCTGGCCATGGCTGTCCACCCCTCCTTTAACCCCAACCTCTTTGAGGACTACAGCCCTGACAGGTGGCGAAATCGCGCCGTCACCGATCCCTTTGAGCCAGGTTCCCTCATGAAGATATTTCTCCTGGCTGCCGTTTTAAAAGAAGAGACAACAAAAGAAAACGATATCATATTCTGTGAAAACGGGGCCTATAATATAAAGGGACATACTATTCATGATGTGAGCCCACACGGGTGGTTGCCCTTGCGTGACATCATACGGTACTCCAGCAATATCGGCTCCTATAAAATAGGAAAGAAGTTGGGAACAGAGAGGTTCTACCGCTATTTGGAAGCCTTTGGGTTCACCGAAACAACGGGGATCGATCTCCTGGGAGAGGATGCGGGTAAAACCCGTCCTCCCGCATCCTGGTCACCCATCGATCTTGCCATCATCTCCTTTGGCCAGGGGGTATCGGTCACCGCCCTCCAATTAATCACCGCCCTCAGCTGCATCGCCAATGGTGGTAATTTGATGAAACCCTATATCGTTGAACGAATAACCGATGAGGAAGGCAAGGTGATAGCGGAGTTCTCCCCACAGGTGAGGAGAAAGGTCCTCTCAAAAGAGATAAGCCATCGGGTCACTTCCATAATGAAGGAGGTCGTGACGGGAGGAACAGGTATCCGTGGGCGCGTTCCCGGTTATGAGGTTGCCGGTAAGACCGCTACCGCCCAAAAAGTTGAGTCCGCTACAGGGGAATATTCAAAAGACAAGGTCGTCGCCTCCTTCATGGGATTTCTCCCAGCTGATGAGCCCCGGGTGGCTATCCTGGTAGCCGTGGACGAACCCAAAAGTGCCCATTACGGGGGGACGACAGCAACACCCGTCTTTCAGAGGATCGCCGAAGAACTCATGCGATATATGGGAACACCCCCTACAGAAGAAGACTTTAGCAAAAAGCTCATCCTGGCTCAGGTCCCCCAGACTAAAAAACAGAGGGAGAGCCAACATAAAGAGGCCTCCCAACAAGGGATGCCCGATCTGCGAGGCCTCAGCATGAGAAAGGCCTTGGCACGATTGGCAGGGGAAAAGGTACGGGTCAGGTTGGCGGGAAGTGGGATATTGGTAGGTCAACAGCCAAATCCCGGGGACGCCCTCAAAGAGGGGTGCGAGGTCTTTCTAAAATTTGCCCCTCCCCGGTAAAGGCGATGCCGTGCAGTTAGCCACGTTGATCCGCTCACTGGATGTGATAGAATCGAGAGGCACCATGGATCTTGATATTACAGATATCTCCTACCACAGCAACCGTGTAAAAGAGAGAAATCTCTTCGTGGCCATCCCAGGTGCAAAACGTGATGGCCATCACTTCATAGAGGAGAGTATTGCTCGGGGCGCAGGGGCAATCATCACAGAGCAAATACCCCCTCACCCAGTTGATATTCCCCTTGTGGTAGTAAAGGACACTCGAAAGGCCTTGGCCCAGATCTCGGCTGAATTCTTCTCCCATCCGTCACGCGAGATAATGCTCGTGGGGGTCACGGGAACCAACGGGAAGACCACCACTTCCTACCTGGTCGAGTCTATCATCAAGGCAGCAGGGAAAGAAGTTGGCGTTATCGAAACCATCAATTACAGACTGCGGGGGAAAGAGCAACCCGCCCCCACGACCACTCCCCAATCCTACGACCTGCAACGCTTACTGCGAGAGATGATCACTGAAGGCGTGGAGTACGTGGTGATGGAGGTATCCTCCCATGCCCTGGACCAGGAACGGGTGCGGGGGTGCCACTTTGATGTGGGTGTCTTTACCAACATCACTCCGGAACACCTCGACTATCATGAGGATATGGATAGGTATTTTGCCGCCAAAAAGCGCTTCTTTCACGAGATCCTCCCCGAGTCGGAGAAGAACCCTTGGGCCATCGTCAATCTCGACGACTCCCTCCTGAGGGATCTTCAGAAAGAACTCCCTCCCCTACGAGCGATGACCTATGGCTTGGAGCAAGGAGAGGTGAGAGCACTGCAGAGAGAAATCTCCCTGGGGGGAATACGGGCTACTCTTTCTTCTCCGGCAGGCCCCCTGAAGATAAAGAGCCCCCTGATCGGTGAATACAACCTCTACAACATCATGGCGGCGGCGGCCGTGGGGATCTCTCTCGGTATATCCTCCGAGACCATAAGCCAGGGGATCAAAGAACTCTCCTTGGTCCCGGGTAGGATGGAGCGGGTCGGGGATGGGAATCCGTGGGTTCTCGTCGACTACGCCCATACCCCTGATGCCCTGGAGAAGGCCATCAAGGAGGTGAAGAGGCTCGCCACGGGAAAGGTGTTCATCGTCTTCGGCTGTGGGGGCGACAGGGATAGGACCAAAAGGGCCCCCATGGGGAGGATCGGGGTACAGTGGTCGGACCTCGCCATCATCACCTCCGACAACCCTCGCACCGAGGATCCCTTCAGGATCATCAAGGAGATAGAGAGGGGGGCCAGAGGGATATCTCAGCATCGTTACCTTATCATCCCCGATAGGAGGGAGGCTATCAAAAAGGCAATTGCACTAGCAGCATCCCAAGATATCGTGCTCATCAGCGGGAAGGGACACGAAGACTATCAAATCATAGGCGAGGAACGGTTACCCTTTGACGATCGCGAGGAGGTGCGCAAGGCCTTGGAGAAAAGGGGTAAAGGGTCATGACCTCGGAGGAGGAACAGGTGTCGGTTGGCATGGTCTTAGAGGCCACAGGAGGTGTCTTGATCCAAGGTGATGCGCAGGCGTCATTTTTCGGCGTCTCCACCGACTCGCGATCTATCAGGCCCGGCGAGCTTTTCTTCGCGCTGAGGGGAGAAAATTTCGATGGACATCGATTTGTCGCCGAAGCGGTGCGGAAGGGTGCAGGCGGCGGCGTGATGGAAGGAGAGGTCGAACTGCCTTCAGAAAACACCATCCCTTTCATTAAGGTAACGGACACCCTCCGGGCCTTGGGGGACCTGGCCAACCTTTGGCGAAAAAGACACCCCATACCCCTGGTAGCCGTCGTGGGAAGCAATGGGAAGACTACCACAAAAGAGATGGCGGCCCGGATCCTTGAAAAAAAATATAAGGTCATGAAGAACCCGGGAAACCTCAATAACCTGATTGGTCTCCCCCTCTCTCTTTTGAAGATGAACTCCGAAGACCGTGTGGCGGTCTTGGAGATGGGGATGAATCGCAAAGGGGAGATACTCAGGTTGACCCAGATAGCAGAACCCGATCAAGGGATCTTGACTAATATCGGCCCGGTCCATTTGGAGGGTGTAGGGTCCATCCAGGGGGTCATGGAGGCCAAAGGAGAACTCTTAGAAGGCATGGGTGTAGGAGGGAGGCTCATTTTCAACGCCGATGATCACCGGGTAGTGCAACTGAGCAAGGGGTTTGGGGGTGACAAGACATCATTCGGCATACAAAACCCCGCTGACTGGATGGCAACCGATATTAGCAACAGCAAGGACGGCAGGGTCTCCTTTCAGTTAAAAGGGAGTATCGGGAAGATACCCATCTCTTTGCAGCTCTTAGGGCGCCACCAGGTCTATAACGCCCTGGCGGCAGCTGCGGTAACCTCCTCCATGGGCGTCGAGATGGAGGAAATGAAAGGGGGCCTGGAGGCCTTCCAACCCTTGCCAATGAGGATGGAATTGATCACCATCGGAGAGGATATTAATATCATCAACGACGCCTACAACGCCAATCCCAAGTCGATGGAGTCAGCCCTCCTCACCCTTGAGGAGATGAGGGGGGGGAGAAAGATTGCCGTCCTCGGAGACATGTGGGAGCTGGGTGAATACGCGGAGCAGGCCCATAGGGAGCTCGGCCGAGCGGTAAGTGAGGGGGGGGTCGACCTCCTCTTTATCCTCGGTCAATTCGCCATCCATGTAGCCCACGGGGCGCAAGAAACAGGGATGGACCCCCAGGCCATCGTCATCGGAAAAGGGCATCACGACGTGGGCCTTCGTCTTGCCCACACCGTGAAGAAAGGTGATTGGGTGTTGGTCAAGGGATCGCGCATCATGAAAATGGAAGAAATCATCAAAGAAATGAGGGATATAATACTATGATCTATCACCTCCTTTATCCGCTCCATAACACCCATATCGTCTTCAACGTCCTGAAATACATCTC
>CAYHAB010000026.1:0-5146 GCA_964354505.1 uncultured Thermodesulfobacteriota bacterium | reverse complement strand
GGGTCTTGCATCCGGAGAGTCCGCAACGTCTTCAGGCTATTTATTCGATGTTGGACAACAGGGACTTTGGCGATGCGTTGATTCTTATCGAGCCGCGCTATGCGACATTGGAGGAAATCCTTGGCGTCCACGACCCCCGTTACGTGGACCGTGTGCTCGACAGTGCCGAGAAGGCACGTGTCAGGTTTGATCCCGACACCGTGACCTCACCGAAGACCTACAAGGCCGCTTTAATGGCGGCGGGCGGGGTAATGGAGGCAATCAGGCAGGCCTTGACCAAAGAGGTGTTCAATGCCTTTGCCCTCGTCAGGCCGCCAGGGCATCATGCACTCAGAGATCAGGCGATGGGATTTTGTATATTCAATAATGAGGCGATCGGAGCGCACTATGCCATGAAGGCTCACGGATTGAAGAGGGTCTTGATCGTCGATTGGGATGTCCACCACGGCAACGGCATCCAGAGTATCTTTTATGACAATCCCCATGTCCTCTATTTTTCCGTTCACCGCGCCCCCTTTTTCCCCTGGAGCGGAGAGGTGGGCGAAATAGGAGCAGGAGAGGGTGAGGGATATACCGTCAATGTCCCGCTGGAGCCGGGTTGCTCCGATGCGGATTACGGGAACATATTCCGCCATCTCCTCCTACCTATTGCCGAGCAGTTTAGCCCAGAGTTAGTATTGGTATCCGCCGGATTCGATATCCATCACGGCGATCCCATCGGATCAATGAACCTCACACCGGAGGGTTTTGCCAGGATGACCGCCCTCTTGATGGAAATGGCCGCTTCCACCTGTGAGGGAAGGCTGGTCCTTGTCTTGGAGGGGGGATACAATCCAGAGGCGTTGCGGGACTCGGTCGAGATGGTGCTGCGGGAACTAATCGGCACGACGAGGATCGATAAAGACAAGATGCAGCATATTGAAGATGCCCGGTACCAAGGGATAGCGGAGGTTATTCAGAAGGTCAAAGATGTCCACGGCCGGCATTGGGTTTTTAGATCTCAATGAGGTGTGGCTATGAAGACAGCGCGGCTAGCGACAGGGGAATTCCCCTTTCTAGTTCAGCCTGATAACTGCACGTGGGTAAAGAGCGCGACGTGAACAGCAGCACAGTCCAATGGAGATGCGAGGTACCTTGATGGAAAACATCCTCCCCCCTGCCAATTTGGATGCCAATCTGCGTGACTATGACAAGGCCTGTCAGTCCTTCGACTGGAAGGAGGTAGAGCAGGAATTCAGCTGGCACCGTACCGGCAACGTAAACATCGCCTATGAGGCCATCGATCGGCATGCAGAGGACCCAACGCGCTGTGATCGATACTGTCTCATCTATGAGGATGATAATCGTGGGGAGAGGATCACCTATCGCCAGATGAGGGGCCTCTCTAATAAGTTTGCCAACGTCCTGAAGAAGCTGGGGGTGGAGAAGGGGGACAGGGTCTTCATATTTCTGCCCCGGTGCCCTGAGTATTACATTGCCATGGCCGGCTGTGCCAAGGCAGGGGCCATCTTTGGTCCCTTCTTTGAGGCCCTCATGGAGATGGCCATCAGGGAGAGACTCAGGGACAGCGGGGCCAAGGTACTGGTGACTACCCCCACTATGGCATCACGCGTACCATTCACCGAGCTCCCTGATCTTCGACATGTCATCCTCGTGGGTGCTGGGAATATCGTCCTGAGCCCTGACGAGGTGAGCTGGGAGGAGGAGATGTCCCGTGCTTCCAGTGAATTTGATATAGAATGGGTAGACCTCGAAGATCCACTCTGTATCATCTATACCTCCGGTTCCACCGGGAATGCAAAAGGAATTCTCCACGTCCATAGAGACATGATCGGTTATTTGATCACGGCGCGATGGGTGCTCGATCTCAGGGATGACGATTGCCTGTGGACCGCATCGGAACCGGGGTGGATTACGGGGACGGTATACGGTGTCTTTGCCCCTTGGCTCTGCGGGGTGGACAACTTTGTTCGGGGGGGGCGGTTTGAACTCGAGACGTGGTGTCGTTCCATCGAGTCGCATAGGATAACGGTCTGGTATGCTGCCCCTACCGTCTTCACGAGGATCATGAAAAAAGAAAAGGAGATAGCAAAGAGCATTGATTTCAGCAGTCTGCGCCATATCCTCAGTGTGGGAGAACTCTTGCCCTCGGAGGTCGTGTTCTGGGCCAAGAGGTTTTTCAGGACCCCCATCCATGACACCTGGTGGATGACCGAGACGGGGATGATTATGATCGCCAATTACCCCGGTATGCCTATTAAGCCAGGTTCTGTCGGAAGGCCCTTTCCCGGCGTTAAGGCAGCTATAGTCGATGACCAGGGGGAAGAAATGCCCCCCCTGACGCTGGGGGTTCTCGCTATAAAAAAGGGATGGCCTGCCATGATGCGGGGGATCTGGCGGGACGCAAAGAGATATCAGGAATATTTCACCCTTGAACCCTGGTATATCTCCGGCGACCTTGCCTACATGGATGATGACGGCTATTTCTACCTTCAGGGGAGGGAGGACTATCAGATCAAGGTGGATGGAGTCATGATCAGCACCACCGAGGTGGAGGAGGCCCTGCGGCGTCACCCGGCGGTGGCCGATGCCGGTGTCGTCGGCGAACCGGACCCCATCCGGGGGACTGTGATCAAGGCCTTCATCGCCCTGAAGCCGGAGTTTTCCCCCTCGGCAGAACTCCGGAAAGAGATACGCGAATTTATGCGAGAATATTTCTCGCCTCGTTTAGTGCCCAAGGAGATAGAGTTTCGCCCTGAGATACCCAGGGCAGCGGATGGGCAGGTGATCAGAAGGCGGTTAAAGGCGTGGGCGTTGGGGCTTCCCACCTAAAGGGTGAGGATCATGGCTGTCTCGTTGCAGTCGGGAAACTTGACGCACCTGACACAATCGGTCCAGATCTTGTGAGGGAGGGAGGACTTGTCCACTGCGCGGAAGCCGGCCCGTTCAAAATAGGGTGGTATATAGGTGAGGAGGAAGACCCGCGAGACTCCGAGCTGCCTCGCCTCCTCAAGACATGCCGCGATCAGTTTCTCCCCGACGCCCTTTTTCCTCTCTTCCGAAGCCACCGCAAGGGATCGAATCTCCGCCAGATCCTCCCAGCAGATGTGCAGGGCGCACACGCCGCCTATATGGTGTTCTTGGCCCTCATAGACATGGAAATCGCGCAGGTTATCGTAGATTTCGCTCAAGGAGCGGAGAAGGAGCCTCCCTTCGTCGGCGAACTGGTTTATCAGCCGTTGGATCTGTTCTACATCAGCGATGCGGGCCCTGCGTATCATCGTTCTTCCTGCCTCGCTTTTTCCAACATCTCGTGGGCGTGGGTCCGGGTAGCTGCGGTGACTCCCTTGCCCCCCAGCATCCTGGCGATTTCCTCCGCTACCTTGTCGCCCTTGAGCTTCTCCACGGAGGTTATGGTCCTCCCCTGGGCCTCTCGTTTTGACACTTGGTAATGGGTTTTTCCGAAGGCGGCTATCTGGGGGAGATGGGTTACACAGAGGATTTGATGATAGCGGGCCAAATCCCGCAACTTATGCCCTACCACCTCCGCCGTCTGCCCCCCTATCCCCGCATCGACTTCATCGAAGATCAAGGTCTGGTCTCCCGTCCCTTTCGTCAAGATCTTCTTGATGGCCAGCATGATGCGGGAGAGCTCACCGCCCGAGGCGATCCTGGATAGGGGCCTCGGCTCCTCACCGATATTGGGGGAGATGAGAAATTCTACCTCCTCCCCTCCCTTTGGTCCGACGACCACCCCTTCGACCTCCAGCGAATCCCCCCCGGCCGGCACTCCCCTCATCTCCACCTCGAAGGTCGTCCGCTCCATGGCCAAGGTGACCAGCTCACCTTCGATCTCCTGCTTCAGCATGCGCGCCGCCTCCTTACGCCCCTGAGACAACCTCTCAGCCAATTCCCGGACCTTCTCCTCTCCTTCCTTTTTTCGTTTCTCCAGTTGAGCTATCTCCGCCTCCAGATCGGCAGTCCCCTGCACCCCGCGTTCGATCCGCTCTTTATAGGTGAGGATCTCCTCCACCGTGGAGGCCCTATACTTCATTTTTAACCGTTGGATCTCATCAAACCTCAATTCCAAGTCTTCCAACCGGTTGGGGTCCATATCGATCTTAGCAAGATACCCTTTGAGTTGCTCTGCGGCCTCTTCCAACTGCAGCAGGGCCGAGGAGACGGTCCCTTTGAGAGAAGAGCTTGTGGGGTCCAATTCTGCGAGGGCCTCGACGTCGCGCTCGACCTTCCCCAATTTTTCGATGATTGACCCCCCCTCGGAATAGAGCATACGCTCGCTCGCCCCGGCCAGCTGCAACAGCCGGTGCGCGTTCTTGAGGAGGTTGCGCTCCTGCTTTAGTTCCTCCTCCTCACCGGGGCGTAGCCGGGCTGCTTCGATCTCCTTGAGCTGAAAGGTCCACAGATCCCGTTCGCGCTCCCCTCTCTCCTGCTCATCCTTGAGCTCCTGAACGCGCTTTGCTAAACCCCTGTGCTCCTTATAGGCCTCCTGAAACTCGGTTTTGCGGGGGAGAAGCCCCCCAAACTCATCCAGGATGTCCAGGTGGTTTTCCACCTTTCTCAAGACCTGGTGTTGGTGCTGCCCGTAGATGTTCAGGAGTTCCTCTCCGATAAGGGAAACCATTTGCAGGGTGGCAAGCTGTCCGTTGATATAGACCTTTCCCTTGTCCCTCCTGGAGAGCATCCTTTTGATTAAAACCGTATCCTCCGCCTCGATGCCCTTTTCTTCCAGCCACTGGCGGATCCGCGGATTGGATGAGCAGTCAAAGAGGGCCTCCACTGAGCCCTCCTCCTCGTGAGACCTGATGATGTCGTCTTTGACCCGATCTCCCAGGATCAGGTTGAGGGCGTTGAGGATGATGGACTTCCCTGCGCCGGTCTCGCCGGTGAGCACGTTGAGGCCCGCGCTAAAACCGATACGCACCTGGTCAATGATGGCGAGATTTTCGATGTGCAGCTCACGGAGCATCGCCTACCCCTTACCGGTTGCCGCCTATATCCGCTCCCCACATCAGTTTCTGCCGCAGGACCGCAAAATAACTCCGCGTGGGGGACTTGACGAGTTTTACAGATCCCGCGCCGCGCTCTACCTCTACCCGGTCGCGCAACTCCATCGGAAACCCTACCT
>CAYHAB010000025.1:0-5577 GCA_964354505.1 uncultured Thermodesulfobacteriota bacterium | reverse complement strand
GGCGGATTCTGCCGATTCCTTCACCGCCCTGCGCTCCACCGGGGTGATGCCCGAAGGGACGCAGACAACGACACGGGGGCGGACAAAGGTCCTGCGATTGTGGGCCTTGAAGATGAAATAACGGAGCATCTGTTCCGTTATTTCAAAATCAGCTATGACCCCGTCTTTCATCGGGCGTATGGGGGTAATGTTTGCCGGCGTCCTTCCTAACATATCCTTAGCCGCCTCACCAATGGCGAGGATCTTCTGATTCCCCCTGGGGTCGCGATAGACTGCTACAACCGAGGGCTCATTGGACACAACCCCCTTTCCCTTGACATAGACCAACGTATTGGCCGTACCGAGATCAATAGCCAGGTCGATGGAAAAGAAACTCTTGACAACATCAAGCATGTTTATTCCCTCTCTTTAATTTCCTACAGAGCATAACGTAACAAATAAGTCCTGCGGAATCAAGAGAAAATAAAATACCACGATGTCAAAAAAGCGGTTGACTTCCCCTATCGTGTGTGATAAAGATCTTATCCTCAAAGGAGTATAATAAATGGTCAGGTACGCTCTCTTCAACTGGCGTTGGAAGAAAAAAAATAGAGGAGGAGTGGTCTGGCCTTTGTAACGTAACTGGGGTATAGAAGAAAAGATAATGAGGGCCATAGGGCCACTGAGTAAGGCCTATGGCCTTTATTCTTTTGGAATCGAGGCGGAGTTAAACAAATGCAAGAAAGAAGATCATCCGGCAAGGTCCTCATGGGCAATGAGGCCATGGCATGGGGGATCATCGAGGGTGGTGCTACCATGGCGACCTCCTATCCCGGCACCCCTGCCTCCGAAATCTTGGAGACTGTGGAACGTATAAAGGAAGCATACCATGTGGCAATCCACACCGAATGGTCGATCAACGAAAAGGTGGCCTTTGAGGTGGCCTTGACCAACAGCTACCTCGGCAGGCGGTCGGCCGTCATGATGAAACAAATGGGATTAAACGTGGCCTTGGACCCCTTGATGAGCGCCGCCTACACAGGCGTTAAGGGCGGCTTTGTGCTCATCGCCGCCGATGACCCGGGCCCTTATAGCTCCCAGACAGAGCAGGACAGCAGATACCTGGCGACCTTTGCGAAAATCCCCGTCTTTGACCCCGCTTCTCCCCGCGAGGCCAAGGAGATGGTGAAGCGCGCTTTTGAACTCTCTGAAAAATATAAGATACCCGTCATGGTGAGACCGACCTCCTGGATCTGCCACTCCCGCCAGGGGGTTACGATGAACGAGAGGGAAGAGAGGACAGAAAGCCCCTCTTTCGAAAGAAATCCCCATCGCTGGGCAGCAACACCCCGGTTTAGATACCTCCTGCATAAGGAACTCAACAAAAAGATCAGGGAGATCGCCTCCCAAAACAACCCCATCCCCATCTCCTCCCCAAAGGAGGCGACGCTGGCGGTAATCGCCTCGGGGGTACCCTATGCCTATGCCTCCGATGTGATCAAGGCCGCGGGTCTGGGAGAACGAGTGGCCCTGTACAAGGTAGACATCCCCTATCCCCTGGGCCGGAAGATAGATGAAATCGTACGGAACCACCCACAGACCCTGATCTTAGAGGAAACTTACCCCGTAATCGAGTTTCAGATAGAATGCCGCGAAAATGTCAAAGGGAGGATGGATCTTACCATCCCTTCAGAAGGCGAGCTGACGCCGGATATCGTAGCCGACCTCTTTACCTCCCTCCTCGGCGAAGGGGTGTCGGAGGTGAGGACTCCTCCTGAGGGGGGGAGGAGACCGAGCTTGTGCCCTGGCTGCCCTCACCGGGCGGCCTTCTGGGCCCTCAAAAAGGCCTTGCCGCAGGGGATCTATCCCAGCGATATCGGCTGTTATACCCTGGGGTTAAACCTCAAGGCGGTGGATACCTGCCTGTGCATGGGGGCGAGCATCAGCCAGGCCGCCGGCCTGTATCATTCCTTCAAACAGGGGGGAGTAAATATCCCGCCCATTGTCGCCACCATCGGAGATTCCACCTTCTATCATGCGGGAATCCCGGCCTTGATCAATGCCGTCCACCAGAGGGCCTCCTTTACCATCCTCATACTGGATAACGGAACAGTGGCCATGACCGGCGGACAACCCACACCGGCAGGTGATGGGCCCGGCAAGGGGATATCGATAGAGGGGCTGGTGAAGGGGTGCGGGGTGGATTTTATCAGAATAGTAGACCCCTATGACGTCCCACTCCTGATTCAACTATTGAAAGAAGCGGATCACTATGCCAGGGAAGAAGAGCAAGGCGTAGCAGTTATCATCGCCAGACACCCTTGCCCCATCTATGATGAAAGGGAAAAACGGAGGGGAGGAGAGGTCGCCATCGGAGAGGATTGCGATCTCTGCGGGGTGTGCACGGAGCTGTTCGAATGCCCGGCCCTGCAGCAGGGACCGCAAAACCGACCCGTGATCGATCAAGCCTTGTGTACCACGTGCGGCGTCTGTCTCTCTATATGTCCGCATGATGCAATAAAGAGGGAATAAATGATGGACCTCAAAATAGTCATCGCCGGCCTTGGCGGAGAGGGAATCATCTTCATGACCCAGGTCTTCGCAGATGGCATCTATCGAAGCGGACACCCCGTGATCTCGACGGAGACCCACGGCATGGCCATGAGAGGTGGCGCGGTGATATCGCAGATCAAAATCGGGGATTACCACAGCCCCCTGATACGCTATGGGGAGGCCGACATCCTGGTGGGAACCGCAGCCGAAGAGGCCGAACGAAACCTCCCTTATCTCAGAGAGGGAGGCATGGTCATCAAAAACACACCGCTGAAAGGACCCCATTGTATCGATGCCGGCCGAATAGCCCGGGAGATAGGCAATATCAGGGGGACTAATATAGTCCTCTTGGGATACGTCGTGGCCCGTCTTGCGCCCAGCGTCTCCCTTGACCCCTTTCTCGAGGTCGTCAAAGAACTTTCGCCGGAGCGGTTTTGCGCTGCCAACCTTCAGGCCCTAGAGGCGGGATGGCGGATAACTTTGGAGAGTAACGGATAAGGTAAAGCGGAGGGGAGGGAGGAAATCAGGCTGCATGGGAAAATTGACGCTCTTTCCTGCGCATCCTGCGGATGGCCTTGGCCTTCTTCAGCCTTGTCCGTTCGCCCTTGCTGATAAAATAGGAGTGTTTCTTCAATATCGGCTGAACGTTTCTCTGAAAATCCTTCTTGAGGCGTTTGAGCATCTTCTCGAGGTCATCCCTCTCGGCCATTATAACCCCTCCCTTCTCTTACGAAGAATAATCCAGCATACCATAGCTACTGATCCTCCCTCCGACCTCGTTTTGGATAAGGAAGGTTAGTATAACCTACCTGCTCAACAATGACAACCCCTAATAAACAGGCCAGGTAAGATGTGAGATGGTAACTCTTCCAACCCTCGCTCTCTTCCTGCTGGGGAGAAGATGAGGGGGAACCATCTGAATCATATGAACCCTCACCCAAACCTCTTCCCGTTATTAAGGCCGGGACCTTACGGCCCGCCGGCGGGAGAGGGCGATACATGAGATTTTCCTCTTTCGTGCGTGACGCAGCAGTCATGGGCAATGGAGTAGCAGTATGATACCATGAGCCATGAGGGCTGATCGTGCACGTTAAACCTTTTGATCCGCTCAGTGTCTAAGGAGATAGAACCAACCATGGAAGGTGAAGATCGACTGCTGGTAGAAAGGGCGCGGGCTGGGGAGGAGGGGGCCTTTGAGGATCTGGTCAGGAAACATCAGGCGCCGCTCTACTATTTTACCCTTCGCTTCGTGAGGGACGAGCAAGCGGCGGCAGACCTGGCCCAAAACACCTTCCTGAGGGCCTTCAAGGGGCTCCAGGGTTTTCAACAGGAGGCAAGTTTCAAGACATGGCTCTATCGCATCGCTATCAACCTCTCCAAAAATTACCTCCGGGACCGTGGCAAGAAGGGGCATGTAAGCTCGGAGGGCATCGACCCCCCTTCCTATTCTTCCAACCCCCTGCAAGAGCTTATAGACCATGAAGAACAGAGGCTCCTCGCGCAGGCATGTGAACAGCTACCGGAGAGGCAGCGGCTCACCGTGACGCTCAAGGTACAAGAGGGAATGAAATACAGGGAGATTGCAGATATCCTGGGATGTTCCGTAGGGGCGGTCAAGGCAAATTTTCACCATGCCTGTATGAAATTAAGGGAGATCATCCGGGAGGGCAAAGATGAAATGTCGTAAGGTACGAACGTTGTTGCCGGATTACATCGGCGATGAACTCTCTGCCGACTATCAGCGGCACCTCGACCAACACCTCAAGGGATGCCCGGGCTGCAGAGACGATCTGAGGCGATTGCAGGCCGTATGGGAGGTGCTTGCCCATCAGCCGCTCCCTCAAAAAGAAGAGGGGTTTTGGCAGGCGTTCACCAGAGGCGTGATGGCGGAGACCAGAAAACAGTCGCACGTGCCCCCGAAGGAAAAACACGTGTTCATCTTCCCCAGCTGGCGATTCCTCGTCCCAGCGGCGTCGATGGCGGCAGTCATCATCGTGAGCGTCATTGTCTTAAGAGGGGGCCTGTGGGGGCCGGCGGGGACCGGCGTGAAAAACACGTGGATCCCCCTGGATGAGCAAGAAACCATAGCTGATACGGCCGATACCCTTTCCTTTGCCCCCGTGGTTACGGATGAAAAAGGGCCCTGGAGCAGGGAAGCCAGCCTGCAAGAACTCACTTCATCGGCAGGTGTGTCGGTGATCTCCCTCAAGTCGGCGGACATGGCAACCATAACTGAGGTCTTGACGCAGCGATTCGGTGAGGAAGACATCTACGAAAAATTGGAGAGACTGACAGGAAAGGAGCTGGAGGAGTTTTATCAACTCCTCTCCTCGAAATATCCGTATAGTTAGAAAAACTTTTTCTTGCGAACGTATTATAAAAAAGCCAGGTAACTGTGTCTATCAAGAAGGATTACTTAAAATAAGGAGGAGATAGTATGAAGAAAAAAATGTGTGCTGTAGCCTTGATCCTCGCTTTAGGCCTTTGTGGCGGGAAACTCTTTGCTCAGCCGGCCGGCCCTCCAGCGCCGAGAGAGGACCGACCCATGAATCAGGAGCGCGCGGAGGAACTGAGAAAGAGGGTGGAACTCATCTGGATGTGGAAGCTGACCGAAGAGCAGAATTACACGGAAAATACACGCCGCTAGCTTGTTCCCGTGGTTCGGATATGTTAAGAAAAGAATAGAGGCTTGAGGGAAGAAAACAGACGACTGGTGGGGGAATTGGAAAGGATGATCAAGGATAATGCGCCTCAGGGAGAACTCAAGGGGATCATCCGGTCCTTGGAAGAGAACGACGGGAAGCGCCAAGATGTGGAGAAAGAGGCATTTCGTGAGATCGAGAAGATCCTCTCTGTAGAAAAACAGGCGAAATATATCGTCTTTCAGGCACGCTTCAAGCATGAGATACACGGCCTCCTCCAAAGGGCAAGGCACAAGGAGAAAATGTCGGAGAAGCCCTGAGGCCCTCTCCTTTACAACCCACCTGTGAGATGGTAATCTCATGAGGGATGTCACCGGAGGAGAAGGATAAGGAAGGGTTGTAC
>CAYHAB010000024.1:0-6757 GCA_964354505.1 uncultured Thermodesulfobacteriota bacterium | reverse complement strand
GAACAGCGGAAATATTGAAAAGTTACAAGGATCACAGAATTAAGATAATTGATAATAAGAAAAATATGGGATTAACTAAATCTTTGAATAAAGGTTTACGACTAGCCAGCGGCGAATACATAGCACGCCAAGATGCCGATGATATTTCTTTACCTCGAAGGTTAGAAAAACAGATTGCTTTTCTTAATGCAAGACCAGAATATGGCTTAGTTGGGTGCTGGAATTATAGAATCGGAGCAAACAATAAAATTGAAAATAAAGTGGTTTTTTATACAGATCATAACGATATTATTCAGATGTTGTTGTTGGAGAATCATTTTGTTCATAGCTCTGTGATGTTCAGAAAAGAATGTATTGATAAATTAGGAGGGTACAACGAAGATCTCAAATTCGCTCAAGACTACGATTTATGGTTAAGAATAGCTGAACACTACAAGGTTGCCAATCTTGGAGAATTTCTGCACTCCTGGAGATATGATAAGCATGGTATTTCATATAAAATGCGAGAAGAACAAAAAAAGCATGCTTTTTTGATAAGAGATAAATTTATCAAAAAAGTTACAAAAAAGAAGAAATGGCAAACAATCATGGAGAATTCTTACGAGAGAACCAAAAATAGCATGATAAAGAAGTACCTAAAAGAAGTAATCTATAATCAGCTCCTTCAAAGAGTCACTAAAAAAAGCAAAAAAAAGATAAGAATCACCGCGATTATTGCAGCATTCAATGAGGAAGATATTATTGGCCATGTTCTTGACGATTTCATAAGTAAAGGCATAAAAGTTTATTTTATTGATCACCATTCAACAGACAAAACATTGGATATAACAAAAACCTTTTTAGACAACGGGGTCATAAAGATCGAGATATTTCCTGAGGAAAGTGGATATTCGTCTGATCTACAAAATGTATATGCGTGGCGATATATACTCAAGAGGAAAGAAGAACTTCATACGATATTGGACGCAAATTGGTATATGCATATGGATGCAGATGCAATTGTTGAGTCACCATGGCCGAGCGTTTCATTCCTGGAAGCGCTACAACTTGTAGATAACCTTGGATATAATTGTATTAATTTTGAACTTTTTAATTTTAGACCAATTACAGATAAATATAAAAGCAATAGTAAGCCACAAGATTTCTTTAAGTATTGGGAACCGGATAATTATGATGAACCCCAGATAAAATGCTGGAAAAACTTCGGGCAGAAAATTGATTTAGTTTCAAGTGGCGGTCACGATGTTCAATTTGAAGGCAAAAAAATATTTCCTATAAAATTTATAACGAAACACTATCCAATAAGAAGCAGAGAGCATGGAATTAAAAAAATTTTTTCTGACAGATTGCCTCGTTATGATAAAAACGAAAGGGATATGCTTTGGCATACGCAATATGACAGATATGTAGATGAAAAAAATATACGGTTTAACAAAGAACATCTGCTTGAATATGATGAAAATATCGTCAAAGAGATCTATTTACCCCTTATAAATAGTTTGAGTATATTAGAGGAGAAAAATAGGATAATAAAAGAAAAAGAACAACTCATTTCTTCTCTATATTCTTCACGAACTTGGAAAATAGGAAGAATTGCAACCACACCGTGGAGGTTGAGTAAAAAGATTTTTCTAAAAAACAATTAATTTTCATTATGCAATACGGGTATTTTTATTAATCTCATAATACTGAATATATTTTGAAATGCGACCCCTAGCAATACTTTCTCATATTCTTCCACCATCCCCTTCCGGACAGGCAGTAATGCTGTATCGGCTGCTTCGGGATTGGGATTTAAAGAATTATTGTTTACTTTCGCGGCAGAATTATAAGGTGAATTCTTCTGAGCAAGATTCTTTGCCTAGATTACCCGCTAAGTACTATCATCTGCAATCAGGGTTCCATCTAAAAGGGTCAAGCCGTTTCAGGGTACTCAAAGCAGCTAATATCTTCTTCCAGACTCTTCACCGCGCCAGGAGCATTATGCGTATCATCAAACGCGAAAAGTGTAGCGCAATCATGGCATGTTCAGGAGACCTGCTTGATTTACCCGGCGGTTACCTTGCCAGTCGATGGACTCGTGTGCCGTTCTATGCCTATCTTTTTGATGATTATTTATATCAGTGGGCGCAACGCCTGCACCGATTCTTTGCACGGTGTATAGAACCCATTGTACTTCGAGGCGCAGCAGGTATTATTGTTCCTAACAAATTCCTAAGCGACGAATATTATCGCCGATACCAAATTAATTCTACAGTGATTCATAACCCATGTGAGAGTTCTCAGATCGATAAAAAATCCAATATCCCCTGGCCTTCGAGCAAGGACGAAATAAAGATAGTTTATACTGGAGCAATCTATCACGCCCATTTTGATGCCTTTCGTAATCTTATGGCAGCAATTCAACTTGTTGACCGGCCAAACGTCAAATTACATCTCTATACTGCTCAAGCACGAAAAGAATTAGAACTGGAAAATATTCGGGGACCGATTGTTTATCACCATCATTTATCACCATCAGAGATATCTGCGGTTCAGAGAGAAGGGGATATTCTTTTCTTGTCTCTTGCCTTTAATTCAACAATACCAGAGGTTATTAAGACATCAGCACCTGGCAAAATGGGAGAATATCTAGCAAGCGGCCGACCAATTCTGGTACATGCTCCTACTAATTCGTTCGTATGTTGGTATTTTAGGCAGTATAAATGTGGTGTCGTGGTGGACCAAGGCAAGCCTGAGATGTTAGGGAGAGCAATACAACGGATTCTTGATGATGCAGATTTGCGGAAGGATTTGGGTGATAATTCAAGAAACCGAGCACAAGTTGACTTTAACCTCAATTCAGCTCAAGATAAATTTTTGAAATTTTTTGAATCAGAAAATGGAGAATAAGTAGAAATGCGAATTCTTTTTGTGGCTATGTCAAACAGCATACATACTGTCCGCTGGATAAGCCAACTTTCTGATCAACGATATGATATCCACTTATTTCCTGCTACAAGGACTGCCCCTGATCCGGCACTCAGTAATATAAAGAATATAAAGCTCCATTTGGCAGGGATAGGTGCACGATGCATTGCCGGGATCGTTTGTGCGGGTGTAAATCTTTTAAAACCTACTCAGCGATTGCTCTTAAGCAAAATTACAAACTTTAATGATCGTTCTTTTTGGTTGTCGCAAGTAATCCGCTTGGTGAAGCCGGATATCATACATTCACTTGAGATTCAACATGCAGGTTACCTGACCTTGGCAGCGCGCGAGCGGCTCGGAGGTAAATTTCCCACATGGATAGTGACAAACTGGGGAAGTGACATATATCTTTTTGGCCGCCTATCTGAACATGTGGAAAAGATTAAAACTGTATTGTCAGCCTGTGACTATTATAGCTGTGAATCCCAGCGTGATGTTCAATTGGCTCAGGATATAGGTCTACAGGGAGAGGTGCTTCCTGTATTGCCCAATGCCGGCGGCTTTGATCTGGCTCGTGTATCACAGTTTCGTCAACCTGGGCCAACGTCAACTCGGCGTATGATCCTTATTAAAGGATATCAGGGATGGGTGGGCCGGGCTTTCGTTGCCTTGCGCGCTATCGAATTGTGTGCGAATGAATTACGAGGTTATCGAGTGGCTATCTACCTTCCAAGCGATGAAGTGAAAATTGCTGCGGAACTTGTTTCACAATCCACCGGCATTCCAATTGATTTAATACCACCGTGCTCTCACGATGAGATGTTGCGCCTATTCGGTCGCGCCCGGTTGTATATCGGCTTAAGCATCTCGGATGCCATTCCTACGTCGCTGCTTGAATCGCTAGTGATGGGTGCCTTCCCTATCCAATCTTGTACCTCCTGCGCAGACGAGTGGGTTGAAAATGGTCAAACAGGACTTATTGTGCCTCCTGAAGACCCGGAGGTAGTTGCAGCTGCAATCAGACGTGCGGTAACCGACGATTTATTAGTTGACTATGCTGCTGACCAAAATAGACGTTTGGCCAAAAAACGACTCGATCAATCGATCATTAAACCTCAAGTTATCGCGATGTATGAAAAAGTTGCCGAGCAGTCATTTACGAAAAAAAGGTGAGTCGGATATGAATATATTTGTTCGCAGCATAGCTAAAAAAATTCTTCCGTTGAGAATTTACGAAATAGTGAAAAAATATGTGGTTCATCCGATTAGGCGAATGTCTGGAATTCGCCATTCTTTTATTTTTTCTCTGCCTCATGCGTTCTTCGGTAGATACCAGTACCCATCAGTCCTTTGGATATTTTTGTCCACACGATGTAACTTGAGATGCTTCATCTGCAGGCGCGAGGGATTTATAGGGAAAGATTTTGACTTTGAAAACATTTATAAACTCAACAAAACTATCAAATATGCTCGTACGATTGATTTGACCGGTTGGGGAGAACCGCTTCTCTACCCCAGGTTGAAAGATGTGCTGAAGTACATCTATTCCCTAAATCCACGGAAGGATCTTATACAAATTACAACAAATGGGACAAGACTCTCAGGGCGTTTAGCCAAATTACTGAGTGGTCATCTTAAATTGCTTGTTATTTCAATCAATGCTGCTACTGCATCAACATACAATCGAGATATGAAAGGGGGTAATTTTGAAGACACATTATTACGGATACAGACCTTCTTATCCGGACTTAATAGTAAAAGTGAACGACGTAAGGTACGGTTACACTTTGTAGCTCATACCGAGAATTTTCGCGAGATACCCAACCTTGTTGTTTTAGCCAGCAATTTGGGCATATCAGTAATTTCTATTGGGCAGTATTTGATTAGCATCCCTGAACACATTCGATTCAGCTTACTTCATGTTAAAAAAGAATACAATGACGTAGTAAAAAAAGCACAAGACCTGGGCGCTAAGCTGGGAGTTGTAATAGATGCTCCACAATTCATACAAGGAGAAAAAAGGATTTCCTCGCAAAACTGTCTCTCACCTTTTACCGAATGCTTTATACAGGTAGATGGGAGTGTTGGACCCTGCTGTTTTTGTGGGAGCTATCTGATTGGGAACGCATACGAGGCCAGCTTTGAGGATGTTTGGTTCGGCAAGGCATATCGTAAACTTCGTAAAAGTAGATATTTGTTAGCCTGCCAGAAATGTATGCCTTTTCTTTCTCTCGACGAATATCAGGCCCACTTTACCGCCTATTTCAAGGAAACAGATAAGTTCAGGGAATTTGAGCGGAATTATATGACTCAACAGTCGCTAAACGGGCAATCTGAATAGAAGAAGACAGCACTGTGAAAATCTTAATAGCAAATGATATGGTTTGCGTTTGCGAGGGCAGTAGAACTAACGATGAGACTTCCAGTATTTGATGAGGTTTTGATGACTTACACCACTGAGCGAAACGAGCGTTTAGCGATCGAACGCCCGGACAATGTTGATTTGACCTCAAATCATTGCAATATAGTGGGAAATTGTCACTCTTGCGTCTTTCACTTGTGTTTAAAGCAACAGCGGGACAGTTAATGAATAATATATTGTTTTTTTGGAAAAAGCTCAAAAAGAAACTTGGAAGTTTATTACGTAAAAGTTCCAACCTTGCTATAAGTCTTGGAGCAGGCCCTTTTGTATCTGCCTTAGCACCAATCGTCCGTTTGATGGCTTCTACCGGAGCAGGTACTGATGCTTGCTTAAAACTGGGTTGCCTTCCCATGCCCGTGCACTTTTATTCTCCTGTTCCAGATTTGTCAGACTTGGCACTTCGTAACGTGTGGGACCGTCGTAGTGAACTTGCCGGCATTGACTTTCGTCCTGATGCGCAAGTAGCCTTTCTCGAAAAACTAGGGAGTAAATTCGGCCAAGAGTGTGATTGGTCCCCAAATCCCACGAACGATCCTTATCAGTTTTACACTGAAAATAATAACTTTAGCTTTGGATGCGCGGCAAGCACTCACAGTATTATGCGTGAATTCAATCCTCGCCGTGTTGTTGAGATTGGCTCCGGCAATTCATCGCTGATTATTTCTCGCGCTTTACTCATGAATGCTAAAAATAAAGCTGCCAAATATCCAGAATATACCGTCATTGATCCATATCCGGGATCAATTGTTAAAAAAAATCTCCCAGGTCTCTCGCGTTTGATCAAACAACGAGTTGAGCTTGTTGATGTTAATTTTTTTGAGCTATTGGATGATAATGATGTATTATTCATAGATTCCGGTCATACGGTGAGGATAGGGGGGGATGTTAATTTCCTTATCCTTGATATATTGCCTCGGCTTGCACCGGGTGTCATCGTTCATTTTCATGATATTGGTCTTCCCTACGAGTATCCCAAGATATATGCAACTAATCCGCACTTTCGAGTTTTTTGGACCGAGGCATATCTTTTGCAGGCTTTCCTTTGTCAAAATAGCCATTACGAGATTATGCTTGCCATGTCTTATTTGATGTCAGAACAGAAAGAAGCATTCCGAGCGGCTTTTCCTTTCTATGATCCAAAAAAACATGTGTCGACGAGTGGAAGCTTTTGGATTCGTAAAAGATAAATTGCGAGTATTTTTTAATGAAAACTCTTGTGTTAGGTGCTTCAGGGATGTTAGGGCATAAGCTAATGCTGGGACTTTCTCCATTGTTCGAGACTGTCGGTACGGTTCGTGGTCATTCGTCGAAATACTCTGATCACCAGGTGTTGAATAATATGCACCTCCTCGGTGATGTACAAGTGGAAAATTTTGACAGTGTCCAACATGCAATAACTAATACGAGGCCCGCTTTAGTTATAAA
>CAYHAB010000023.1:0-6096 GCA_964354505.1 uncultured Thermodesulfobacteriota bacterium | reverse complement strand
GGACATCCTGGAGGACGGGACGGGCCGGGCCAAGAAGGTGGCTAGCGAAACCCTGGACGAAGCCAAGGCGGCGATGCAGATCTGAGGCCGCCGCTCTGTTTGAAACAGGCGGAAGCCCCGCGGGGCGAGAAATGAGGGAGTGACGGATGGAGAATCGTGATGGTTTCATCGAAGAGGCCCTGACCTTTGACGACGTGTCCTTGCGCCCAGGGAGGTCCGATGTCCTCCCCAGGGACGCGGACGTCTCCACCTACCTGACCCGCAACATCCGGATCAACATCCCGATCATCAGCTCCGCCATGGACACGGTGACCGAGGCCCGCCTGGCCATTGCCCTGGCCCGGGAGGGCGGGATCGGGATCATCCATCGTGCCTTCGAGACTGACCGGCAGGTGGCGGAGGTGGACAAGGTCAAGAAGTCGGAATACGGGATGGTGGTGGACCCCATCACCATGGCGCCCGACCAGCGCCTGTACGAGGCGCTGGAGGTGATGGAGAAGTACCGCATCTCCGGGGTGCCGGTGACCCGCAGGGGAAAGCTGGTGGGCATTCTGACCAACCGCGACCTCCGTTTTGAAACCCAGCTCGACCAGCCCATCTCCGCGGTCATGACCAAGGAAAGACTGGTCACCGCTCATCCCGGAATCACCCTGGAAGAATCCAAGCGGCTGCTCCACAAGAACCGGATCGAGAAACTCCTGGTGGTGGATGAACAGAATAACCTGAAGGGACTCATTACCATCAAGGACATCGAGAAGACAGAGAGCTACCCCACTTCCTGCAAGGATCACCTGGGGCGCCTCAGGGTAGGGGCTGCCGTTGGGGTGGAGAAAGACGCGGAGAAAAGGACCCCCGTCCTGATCGAGGCAGGGGTGGATGTCATCGTTGTTGATTCCGCTCACGGACACTCCCGGGGGGTTATCGAGGCGGTGAGGTGGATTCGCAAAGAGTTCCCGGCGAGTCAGATCATCGCCGGTAATGTGGCTACGGAGGAGGGAACGGCCGCGCTGATAGACGCCGGGGCCGATGCCGTCAAGGTGGGGGTGGGTCCCGGTTCCATCTGCACCACGAGGGTGATAGCGGGTATCGGCGTACCGCAGATAACGGCGATCATGAAGGCCGCCAAGGTAGCTCGCAAGAACAATATTCCCATTATTGCCGATGGGGGGGTGAAGTACTCCGGTGATGTGACCAAGGCCGTCGCTGCCGGGGCGGATGTGGTGATGATCGGTAACCTCTTTGCCGGTACCGATGAAAGTCCTGGCGAGATGGTCCTCTATCAGGGACGCAGTTACAAGGTCTATCGCGGCATGGGGTCCCTCGAGGCCATGCGAGAGGGGAGCAGAGACAGATATGCTCAGGGCGGTGTGGAGGAAGGGAAATTGGTCCCCGAGGGGATTGAGGGGAGGGTGCCATATCGGGGAGCCCTCTCCTTCTGCATCCATCAATTGATCGGCGGTTTGAGGGCAGGGATGGGCTATGTCGGGTGCAGAACAATCGGTGATCTCCAAGAAAAAGCCAGATTTATTAGGATAACGAGCGCGGGGCTGCGCGAAAGCCATGTCCACGACGTAATCATAACCAAAGAGGCGCCGAATTATAGCCTTGAATAAGAGCGTAAGGGAACACTAGGGGAAAAAGCTTGAAGCGTTGGTTTATGACGGCCTTCCTTGTGTGCCTTCTCCTCCTTGGGGCAGGGTGGGGTGTTGGGGCAGAGGAACGACAGGGAGAGTGGGAGATGTGGGTTTCTCCTTCTCCGCATGATGCCGAGTTCCAGAGACTGTGGGCCCAGCGGCAAGAGGCGAAGGCCGCAGGGGATATGATAGGCGAGCGGCACTTAGAGGAGATTATCCAGCGAAAGCTCGATAAAGGGATTATAAATTTATGGGAATATGCCATCCTCTTGATAAGGGAGGGTAAGTCACTATCTGAAAAGGAAAAGGCGGTGAAGGTGGGGGAGTTCGCGCAAAGGATGGCGCCGGACCTCCCATCCGTCTATTTCTATACCGGCCATACCGCATTGGAGAGGGATAGCTGGAGGCTCAATGCGGCCATCGAGGAAAATGTCGATGGGGTAAGGGCCTTTACCCGCAATATTCCCCTGGCTTCTGGTCACGTCCTCAATATCCTCTATATTGTGGGTCTTGGGATTTTGTTGGCCGTACTGGCCTTTTGCCTTATGGTGTTCTTTAAGCGCCTGCCGGTATATTTTCATGTCTTGAAAGAGGAGTTAGGCGGGGGCACGCAAGAGATGATGAGAGGTGCGGGACGAATCCTTCTCCTTGCCCTTCCTTTCCTCTTGCAGCTCAATATCCTGTTGTGCGCCCTTGTCTGGTGCCTCGTCCTCTGGAGATACCTCACGAAAGGGGAGAAGGGGGTTGTGGTATTCTCTTTTCTGCTTGTCCTCTACATTCCTCCAGTTGGCGAGGCCCTCTTCCAATTCATGGAAGGTCCCCGCGCCCAGGCAGTTTTTGATATATACGAATTATCGTATGGGGAGAGGAAACCCCAGGCGGTTGAGAGACTCCGGCTTTGGTCTCAGGATCATCCTGAGGATCGAGATGCCCTATTCACCTTGGCCTTGGCCTCCAAGCGGGAAGGGGATTTCATCGAGGCGAAGAAATATTATGAGCAGTTGGTAAACCTCAATCCTTCAGACGCTCATGGCATTTCCAACTTTGGAAATCTTTATATGGCTCTTGGCGATCTTGAGCAGGCGATTTCGTTATATCAAAAGGCCATCGAGCTGGCCCCCCGCAACGGCGTATATTACTTCAATCTGAGCAAGGCCCTTTCAAAAAAGTCGTTGCTCGTCTTGCAGGACGCCGATCAAAATTTCCAAAAGGCCAAGGAATTGAGCCCCCGGCAAATCGGGGCCCATTTGGAGATCGACTCCCCACACCCCAATCGCAGTGTGATAGATACTATTATCCCCTTGGAGCATCTGCGAAGGGTCCTCGTTGCTGATTTTTGGCGAGAGACAGGTCTTTCTTATTTCATTCTGGATGTTTGGCTCCACGATCTTTCTCCTCGTCTTCCTTTCGTTTTACCCGTTTTTTTCGTTGTTTTCGTGGTTGTTTTGTCATTGGTGGGCAGGGGGCGAGAAGAGTGGTGGAGATGCTCTCTGTGCGGGGTGGTCAACAACCAACCCCTCGGCAAAAAGGAGGGGAGGAAGCGTATCTGTGTGAGATGCTTTCGCATATTGAAGGGCAAGGAGATTGATCGCGAACTGAAGGAGAACAAGCTGAGGGAGACAAAGAGATTCCAGACGAGGATAGGGATCTATGATAGACTATCCCCTTTTCTCATCCCTGGCGTCGGTCATATCTGGAAGGGATATAATGTGCGGGGTTTGTTCTATCTCTGTATATTCTTCGTCTTCTTGGCGAGATTCTACTATTGGAAGGGGATAGTCCATCCGGCCATCCCTTCCTCCACCTATGGTATGGTTGGCGGAGCACCCCTGATCATTCTGGTCTTTGTCTTATTTTGCCTGTTGGTGCTCAGGGGGGGATATAAGAAGCAAGGGTTAGAGATATCTAAGCCTTCCTTCTCGCTGGAGGGGATCAAGAGGTGATGTAAGCGATGGCATTAGAGGGAGAACTGAGGGATTTTAACATACTGGAGGTAATCCAGCTGCTGGGCCAACAGGGCAAGACAGGGGTCCTGAAGGTGAGGGGGTTGAGTAAGAAGGATAAGGATAAGGATGATGAGGCTGGGATATTCTTTTTTGAGGGGAGGATAACCCATGCAACTTCCACCCACAGGGGAAAAGGGGACCTTTTAGGGGAACGGCTGGCAAAGACGGGCATTATCTCTCGGGACGACTTATCTACCGCCCTGCGGAGTCAGGAAAAGTCAGGCCGTTTTTTGGGGGAGATCGTTGTGGAGGGGGGGATGGCTGAAGAGCCGAACGTCCTCAACGCCATCTACACCCAGGTCCACGAACTTGTCTATGAATTATTTCGATTGCAAGAGGGAAAGTTCAAGTTTGACCCTCTTCCGGGGACAGCATTCCCCAAGATCTCTGTTCGGTTACCTGCCGATGAGGTGATGTTGAATATCCTCAAGATGGTGGACGAGTGGCCGGAGTTAGAGAAAAAAGTGCCCCCTCCAACAATGGTGCTCCAAAAGGCCGGGGTCCTTGAGGAGCACGGCATAACCCTTGCAGAAGATCACGACGCGATCTACCGATTGGTGGATGGCGCCATGAGTGTCCAAGAGATCATTGACATGAGCCTCCTGGGGAAATTCGCCACCTTGGAGATTTTAGCGAGTCTTCTAGAGGACGGTGATATCAAGGAGGCGGGCGTCAAGAAGGTGGACATCAAGAAGGGTGAGATGCCTGCTCAGGCGGCGCCGCGTTTAGAGGTGTGGAAGGAGAAGCCCGCTTATGTGAGGTATGGATTAGGGCTGATCATCTCTCTTATCCTTCTTTTTGCATCTTTTTCCCCATTCAAGCTCGACTTTTTATGGACGGATCGTCGGGGAGGCGGGTATTCCTTCCAAGGATATAGCGAGAAGATAAGGCAGGAAAGGGTGGAGTGGGGGAGAAAAATCTTTTTCTTGGAACGAGGGAGATACCCAGAGAATCTCAAAGAGCTCATAGACGCCGGGATATTGACCGAGAAGGATGTAAAAGAGATAGATGTCCGAAGAAAAAGTAATCATCCTTGATTTCGGTTCCCAATATACCCAACTCATCGCCCGACGCATCAGGGAGCAGAAGGTCTACTGTGAGATTCACCCCTATACTCTCTTTTCTGAAGCGATCAAGGGTAACTCGATAAAAGGGATCATTCTCTCGGGTGGGCCTGCCAGCGTCTACGATACGGGGGCCCCGCGGATTGATGCGGACCTCTTCCATCTCGGCATTCCCGTACTGGGGATTTGCTATGGCATGCAGCTGATGACCTTTCTGCTGGAAGGGAAAGTGGTTCCTTCCAAGGAGCGGGAGTATGGAAGGGCGGAGATGAGGATAGATGAGCCGAATCAGATCTTCGGCGGCCTCCAGAAGGGTCAGACATACCGGGTATGGATGAGCCATGGTGATCGGGTGGAAAAACTACCTCCGGGATTTATGACCTTGGCCAGTTCCTCCAATTCTCCCGTCGCTGCCATGGGAGACCCGGATCGGGGCCTGATAGGCCTCCAGTTTCATCCCGAGGTCGCCCATACTGAGATTGGCGGCGAGATACTGCGTAATTTCCTCTTTCATGTTTGTCGGTGCCGTGGGAGTTGGGACATGAGGTCTTTTGTGCAGGCCTCTGTGAAGAGCATAAGGGAGGAAGTAGGAAAGGAACGGGTCATCTGCGCCTTGAGCGGGGGGGTCGATTCGTCAGTGGTGGCTGCCCTTGTGCACAAGGCCATCGGCGATAAGCTCACCTGTATCTTTGTCGACAATGGCCTCTTGCGTAAGGACGAGGCCCAGGAGGTATTATCATTCCTCAGAGATTCCTTTCATTGGGATCTCCGCTTTGTCGACGCCCGCTCGGAGTTTTTGAACCGCCTTGCAGGGGTGGAAGATCCCGAACAGAAGCGAAAGGTGATCGGGGGACTCTTTATTGAGATCTTCGAAAAGGAGGCCAAAAAAATCGGCACGGTGGGATATTTGGCGCAAGGTACCCTTTACCCCGATGTCATCGAGAGCGTATCTTTCAAAGGGCCCTCGGCTACCATTAAGAGTCATCACAATGTGGGGGGGCTCCCGGAGAGGATGAAGCTAAAACTCATTGAGCCCATGCGGGAACTTTTTAAAGATGAGGCAAGAAGGGTCGGAGAGGAATTGGGCCTGCCGGATCGGATCGTTTGCCGCCAACCCTTCCCCGGTCCAGGTTTGGTGGTGCGGGTGATTGGCGAGGTAACCGAGGGACGATTAAAGGTCTTACGCGAGGCGGATGCCATCATTCAGGACGAGATTTTAAAGGCGGGGCTCTATCGTGAGGTGTGGCAGTCTTTCGCCGTTTTGCTCCCTATCAAGACGGTGGGTGTAATGGGGGATGAGAGGACCTATGAACACGTGATCGCCTTGCGCGCCGTCTCCAGTCTTGACGGCATGACAGCGGATTGGGTAAGGCTCCCGTATGAGCTCTTGGG
>CAYHAB010000022.1:0-6122 GCA_964354505.1 uncultured Thermodesulfobacteriota bacterium | reverse complement strand
GAGGTGGAGAGTGTGCCCTTCGGATACCCCGCTATTTTTGACTTCCTGCCGGATTTGGATGCTTTTTACCGCGACTGGCTAGGGAGACCACTAGAAACAGCAAAAGAGTACAAGGACCTAACCTATGAAGTGACGCAAAAGTGGAGTGAGGCTTGTCATGGCCAGCAAGCTGGCCATGACAAGCCTAGTGCCGATAGGCCGTTGCCATGATCACACATAGTTGGCCTTTGATAATTGAGGCAAGATGGAGTCTTGCTTGTGCTGACACTCTCTTTTGCAAGCTCTGCCGCCCCAGGGCAATGAACGATATCAAAGGACAGACACCGCCTCTTAGGGAAGCATGTGTCTTCCCATCTTATTCATGGAACCCCCTAGCTATCTTTACCTTTTTCTATATATATGAACACTTGTTTATTTCGTTACCTACGCTGCACAAAGTAACGACAAGTGCAGCCGCCAAGCACTTATGATTAGCTGGCTGACGGCCTGCTCGGGCGCATTTGTAGGGGGCAGGTTGCCCGTCACGCGACTCTTCTTGAGGTGGCACGGCGGCGTTCGTGGTAGCGCAGGAACTGGTTCATGGCTTTGGCTGCACTTTCTATGGAACGGAAAACAGGCAGACCTGCTTCACAGCACTTCTGTAGTAGTGTCGTGCCCCTCTGTGAGTCCCAGTCGGAGAGGACAGAGTGAATTATCACCGCGACTGGTTTGTCAGTCTCGCGATGAACCCTGATAGCGGCATCGGTGAAAAAATCCGGCCACACGCTTAGGCCAAAGCTTGTGCGTGGCCACCCAGAGTTATTTACGCTGACCTGGCCAACGAGCATGTCGAATCCCTCGTAGGCAGCCAGTCTCTTGAGTACCCGGTAGTGCCCTTCGCCGGTATTCAAGGTCGTAAGATCAAAAGGATTGTTCAGGATGAACCCGGCGTCGGTGTTAACAAAACGGCTGATCTCTTTCCCAACCTCTTGCTGAAGTCTCTGAAGAGCAGGCGGTACAGCAAAGCCAGCAGCAGTGTACTCGTCTGTCATCATCACGCTGAATCCACCTCCCCCACCCCATACACCGACTCTCCTTCCGCTGGGAACGCGCAAGTACGAGAAGGTAACCATCATATCAACGAGCTCGTCCAGGGTATCAACACGAATGGCGCCTGCTTGATGGAGTAGGCTGTCCCATACCCTGTCCGACCCAGCCAAAGCACCCGTGTGAGAGGCAGCTGCCCTAGATCCCGCTTCAGTGTACCCGGCTTTCAGGAGTATCACTGGTTTCTTAGCTGCCACCTCTCTCAGAACCTGGTAGAATCGCTTGCCGTCCCTGACGCCCTCAACGTAGACGGCCACTATTTCAGTCTCGCTGTCTTGCCCGAAGTCCACCAGCAACTCGCTCTGATCGATGTCAAGCGCATTCCCGCAGGAGACAGCCTTGCTGAAACGGATGCCCCTGCAGCCAGCAGCCCGCACAGTATAGATGGCATTGCCACCGCTTTGGCAGATCAAGGCCACAGGTCCGCTTTCCCTGGGATTGTCAGAGGAGAAAGACAACCCTACCTTGGGGTGGTACACGCCGACACAGTTGGGGCCGAGAATCCGCAGGCCTCCGGCCCGAGCAACCTGCAGTAGCTCCCTGTCTAACTCCTGACCCTGCTCGTCTCCTCTTTCACCGAAGCCCGCAGTATAGAAGGAGATGGCCTTCACGCCCTTGGCAGCACAATCTTCGACCAATTGGCGCGCTAGGCGGGCTGGTATACAGGCGATGACGAAATCAACTGCGTCTGGCACATCCCTGATGCTAGAATAGATTGGCAAGCCCATGACCTCTCCGCCTTTGGGACTAAGAGGATAAATCTTGCCCTTGTATCCAGAGTCCAGTAAGCAAGTAAGAAAGGCTTGCCCTATGCCTATGCTGCCTGCCCCAGCGATGGCTACAGATCTGGGATTGAACAGTGGTTCCAGTGTGTGGGTCTGGCCCTTTTGGATTGCTCTCTCCATGTTTTTGTGCTTCCCCCTACGATGCTACAGACTATGGTTTTCTTGGACGTTCTTGATGTCATCCTGACATAAGGTCGTTGAGTACCTTGCCCGTCCCCCGGCAAATGATACCACCTGCTAAGTCAGGGGTGCTAGCGTTAGGGCTGGCTGGATGGCCTCCGGGACTGGAAGCTGGTACCCAAGGGACCTACGAGGCAGAGTGTAATTGTGCTCCGTCGATTTGCTACAGTTTATGCGAAATTCCCGGCTGAGAGCTCATGGTGTGGAGGTCACGAAGGGCCTGCCGCTTCGCTTGCATAGCAACTGGACTAGTTGCCGGCCGGAAAGCGCCGCCATCACGGTTCCGGAGAACGGCGTAGTCCACTGACCGACCATGTGGAAGCTGGACAGACCCGGCAAGCTCCGTAGCATGGTCCGCTTCATCATATTTTGCGGCGTAATGTACCAACCATCTGGCGATCCTTGCCAGTTTCCGGTGTAGCGGACATATGTTGCGGGTGTCGGCACATCCACGACCTCGATCTGGGACGCAAGACCTGGCCAGCGCTTGTCTAGCTCGGCGATGGTGAAATTGGCTATGCGCTTCCTTTCCTCTTCGTACCGGACGCGGTCGTGCGCCAGTTCCTCCCAGTAGTCGTAGCGGGTCGCATACCAGACCTCAACCGCCGATTTGCCTGGAGGCGCCATACTCGGATCAAAGCAGTGATGCAGGCAACACAGCCAATTGTGTTCCTCTCCGGCGATGTTAATTGGCTTCTCCAGCTTGAAAACAGTTCGATGTGGCTCCTTGGACAAATCTCGGGCCACACCAAGCATCACCTGTACGAGAGGAAGAACGGGGGTCCATTCTTTGTACATGCTCCGTATCTCATCGTTGAGATAGCGGCTGCCTAGGATGTTAAAGATGATGGTATGGCCGTCGCCCGCCCAGACCACGATATCCGCCCGGTGCTCTGTGCCGTCTTCCAGACGCACGCCGACCGCCTGATCGTTCTCGATAATCACATCCTTGACCCGGCTTTTGTAATGAATCTCGCCACCGAGCTTCTGATAGTACTCGGCCATCCGTAGGACTACCCCCTGCGATCCCCCTAGAGGCACGCCGGCCTTAATTACACTCGATTTCAATCCGCCGGCTAGGCCGACCATCGGAAACCGCAGCATTGGCCAGCCCGGCGCGTCGACGAAGAACCGGACGGCGTCGCGCAAGAAGGGGTCCTGGAAGCGCTGGGCGAACTCTTGGATCGTCAGCTTTCCATACTTGCGGAAAGTCCCCATGAGCGGCAAAACAGCGGCCAGCATCCTCAGCTTGTCGAAGGGTCCGCTCATCTCTGCCGGCTTGAGCGACATCGCACCCATTATATCCCTGCCGGCGAACAGGCGTATGAACTCTTTTGTCAGCTTGACATCGGCCGGCGACAGGCCAAGCATCTGCTCCTCCAGCCGACGAGGGTCGGTGCAAATGTTCAGGCTTTTTGCACCGCTCTCGATGCGTGCCACCTCGTCGTGGTAGAAGAATTTCTGGTCCTTAACCACGCCGAGCTCCTGCCACATTTTGAATAACGGCCCAGATTTTGAACCTACCAGCATGTGCATGCTGATATCGAACTTGTATCCCTTTCGTTTCCAAGCGGTGCAGAGACCGCCCGGCATAATGTGCATTTCGAAGATGGCCGTTTTGTAGCCGTTCATGCGGGCGTAGCAGCCCGTCGAAAGCCCCGCGATGCCAGCACCGACTATGACAACGCTTTTCCCCATGTTCTTTCTCCTATTCTTGATAAGTTATGCACGCCGTAGCGACCGCGCTGCCCCACGGTCTTGCCTGACCTGAGGTCAATCGGCCTGCCACGCTCGGCTTCCGGCAAGCATTATACCACTCCGCTGGAGATACAAGGTCACCCACCTACCCAAAACCCGTGATGTCGCAAGCAGAGTGGAAGTGCCGATGATTTGACAGTCCGCGAGCGGCTGTGATATAGCTATACTTGGGTGGTTGCCAGGCAATGTACGCCTTACAGGTGCTTGCCCGACCTGAGAGCCAAGAGAATCGCGGACACCAGCAGCAAGGTGAGTACAGGCCGCCCGCCCTTTTGGGCCAAAGGAGAGTCTGATGCATCACGAGACGACAAAGGCACTTTATGAACTTTTCCCCTTAGAGGATAAGAATGATTTCTTCGCCATCTACCTTTATCTGAAGTACCTTGACGATTTTTTCTACCACGTTTTCAAATCCTCGGGCCTTCCCATAGTAGAGCGTCCAGGCAAGCTGGAGCTGGACGAAGGTCTGGAAGACATGATCGAGGCCTACGCACAGCAGATAGGTGAGGCAGCGCTGAGCGCTGACACCAATATTTACCACGGGAAAGTGGTGAAGTTACAGGATGCCATTAAGCTGGTGACCCAGCGGGAGGACTTGAGCTTGCCTCTGTCCGAGAGGGTGATTCCCTTTAAGCTGGCCAGGGACGTGATTCTGAAGAACCCTGATTCCATTGCGGTTGGCACCTGCGTTTGCCGTGCGCTTTCGCCAAATCCCTGTCTTCCGCCTCCCCAAGAGGTTTGCCTTTTTGTCGGTGACCCCTTTGCCTCTTTTCTCGATGATCAGAACCCGAAGTTTCGGCGAATCTCTCAGGCAGAGGCCGTGAAAGTAATTGAGGACGCCCACAGGCGAGGTGATGTTCACTGCGCCTATTTTAAGAAGGAGGCAGGCAACAGATTTGTTGCCATCTGTAACTGCTGTGATTGCTGCTGTATGGGAATCAGAATGTGGAACCAGCTAGGGGGTACCGTCCCATTTCTGGCCCCTTCAGGCTATGTTTCTCAAGTGAGCGACGATTGCAGTGGGTGTGGAGCTTGTGCCGAGAATACCTGCCGGTTCAGGGCCATCAGCATGGATAAAGGGGGAGAGAAGGCTGTTATCAGCTTTGAAAGGTGCATGGGCTGCGGCGTTTGTGAGGACGTTTGCCCTATTGGAGCCATCAGCCTGAGGAGAGAGCCATCCAAGGGCGAGCCTCTTGATCTGGAGGAATTGAAGAACCAAGCGAAAGCGGGTTGAAATTGTAGATGCTGCCGTTTGTGGAGTTCTCGCCGTTGAATAACATATATTAAGCCACATGGGATATAGGTCCAACCAGGATATACTACGTCTGGTGCATAACTAGAGGTATCAAAAGGACTTGTTTGGTTACAACTTGGACCCTGAAAACCACCTCTCATCATTGGCTTTCCCTAGCAAATCCAGCACCCATTTCAAAGGCCTTATCGCAATCCAGTGGAAATACTTCCTGCCTTCGCCTTGCTTTTTCCCCAACATCAAATCGATCTGCAACCACCTTTGAGTAGTCATCAAATTGCCAAGTATCAAAGCTAAAGAGTGTCTCTGATGCCCCGAATATCATCTGCAACAACCACGTATTAACAGCCAGGTGTTGGCCTAAGCCCCATCCTTCCATCTGCTCCTCTGTAGCATTCATTGTATAGATGAATCCCGTATTGATCCTTTTGGGGAAGAGTGACCCTGGAGGATCCGTATATGTAAGATACGGGAACATCAATCGCTCCATAAACATTCTCATTGCTCCCGTGACTGTTCCAAAATAGATGGGAGACCCTATAATTATGGCATCAGCCCCCCGTACCTTTTCTAGAATGGGAGTCAGGCCATCTTTCACTGCACACTTACCGTAGCTCTTGCCTCCTGTTGTCTTGCAGGCGAAGCAGCTCTGGCATCCTTTGAAATTCAGGCCATTAAGATGGATGAACTTCGTTTCTGCCCCCTGTGAAGCAGCGCCTTCAAGAGCTTTACTAAGGAGAGTTGCCGTGTTCCATGTTTTCCTTGGGCTTCCGTTGAATGCTAGAACTTTCATTTTTCTCCCTCTCTTAGTTTATTCGACATTGACCCGTGACCAGCCGTCAGCAATGATACCACCTGCTAAGCTACGGTTGCTAACGTTAGGGCTGGCTGGCCTCTAGAGAGTAATGATAGTAGCCCAGGAATGCATAAGAGCAGTCTCATTGATTCTAAGTGTAACACTCCACCACGACCAGTCTTCGCAGGGCAGGTCACTTATATGAGCCCCCAACTTCGGCAATGCTATAAATGCGAGTTTCTACTCTTCGAGCTTAACATCCCAC
>CAYHAB010000021.1:0-3546 GCA_964354505.1 uncultured Thermodesulfobacteriota bacterium | reverse complement strand
TGTATCTCTTCTTGTGGGTTTTGAAGCAGGCTGTCCCGTGTTTCGAATACAGGAGGTTGGGATACAATATGTCGACTAAGAAACGATGCATTTCCCCCAGGGTCTGGTTGGCTCTATTATTTTATCTGATTATTCCTCTCTGTTCTCTTCTCCTTATTTTGCAGTTGTATCCAGAGCTTTCTAAAGACCAGTTTTATATGCGTATTTATTGGATTGTTCCTACCGCTATGGTCATTGTCTTTCTTGCACAACGGAGTGCACTGTATCAAAAAGGAGATATGAGGCGATTTTTCCTAAATATCGGATTTTCTGTAGCGACTATGATCTGGATGTTTGGTTTATTAGGCGGTGGGGTGGTGATTACGACACAATGGAATGGATATGATTTCTCCCTTCATATGAACAAATATATCGTGCTTATCGCATGTGTCGCCGCACTGAATGTGATCTACTATACGCTTGAATGGAGGGTGTATCGCAAAGACATGTTCTCAGTTTCATCACACAAGGAGAAAAAAACCGGTACGATCATCGAATAAACAGGACACCTTGTTTCCAGATACAAGAACACAGGTTTTTTCTTGTTGTTCTCAAAGAAAAATAGTACCCTATTGATTGTCCTTGTTGTTCCTTTTACTGTAGTTGACAGACTATTTTTCCAACCTAAGTTAACAATTGTCAGTAGATAAAAGCAGATATCGAAAGGATTTTTATAACCCAACCAAAAGAATTAAAACAGAGCACTGAATATTCGGGATAAACCTTGGACATATAACAACGTCCACGGCCATATAACACGTTTAGCGCAGGAGGCTGGGCGGGTAACAAAGTGGTTTTCTTCCCTGTTTCTGCTTAAATATCGCCGAAAAAATCGCCAATATTTTATTGGCTCTCTTCCTCTTTCTTTTTTTTATTTTTTTATTCCACATCATTATTCTAATTTTTTAATCCTAAATAGAAGGTGCTCCAATGTCGATAACTAATTACGATAGAGACGTAGATGATACAGCGGAACTATTCAAGCAGAATGTGAACTACGCAATCGTTATTAACGGTGACTTGGCGGCTATTGAACGTCTAAAACGTATTCTGGTGAATGAAGGATTTCACATCATCTATCAACGAAAATCTCTCGGTAAACTCATCGTGAGGGAGGAATATGTCGCAAAATCTCACGACTGAGAAAAAACGAGACTTTAATTTTACTTTTTTCTCCTGGAAATCACGGGGTATAAATTTCAGTTAATTCATTAGTTAATATTAATGGGGTATGTATGTGAAACGGTGTGTGCCAATCAAAGAAGTCTACGAACGGTTGATTGGCACGCATGCGTATAGCAATGGTTACCAACTGTGTGGAGAGGAGATAGCCCGGCTATTAGGGGTTAGTGCTGTCGCTATCCATAAAAAAATCAAGAAACTAAAGGACGATGGTCTCATTGTCCCCAGTGGGAAACGAGGAAATAGTATCTATTATTCTCCGACAAAACGCAAACCATCATGGTTAACTAATACTCCCGACCCCGTGGGCGTGAGTCCGTTTAAAGCCTCAAAAACTCAATGGTCCTGTCCTATTATAAAAATGCCTTCAGAATCGCAATTAAAGGGATGGGAAAAACGAGAGATGCAAAATGGTGTCGTGCAATATCTACTTCAATATCCTTTTATGAAACCTGTTGAAGGGTCTCTGATGTTTCACATCCTTGGAAAATATAAATTCACTATCTCTGTTGATTTTACACGAGTATCTTTAAGTGAGGACGATGTCGTCAAAAATATAAGTTATCCTCCATGGTTGAAAGATTACGTCAAAATGGCTCTGTTATGGGTTAAGAAAAGATATAGTATTGTTTTAGATGTGAACGATGTCTATTCAACATTTCCACCGCATAGCGAGACTGAATTACGAGAGACTGATGCAAAACAGTATCTTGAGACGGCAAGAGTTACCATTGAGTTTTCAGATGGGCATAAAATAATGCTTAACCGTTCCAATAAGAAGGACAATTTTGAGACGACCTTTCCGCCTTGGTTGAAAGAGTATATTGACCTTCCATCGTATAGAGAGAGATTTAACAAGATGGAAAGTGAACTGATTCCTAAAATATTGAATATTGAAGAGAAAATCAATAGATTTCTTGATATTTTATCTCAACAGCAATCCATGGAATCAAAGCGGATGAAAGAAAGTGAAGAGAAAGGTGTGTATTCCTGATAAGATACTCAAGAGGTTAGAATGAAAATCGCATTATATGCAAGAGTTTCATTAGATGAAACCGATAAGGAAAATAGACGATTCCAAGACCCTGAGAATCAACTTATTTTCTTACGTGAATATACCTATGGAATGAATTATGAGATTGTAGAAGAATATGTAGACAAGATGTCTGGGGCTAACCCCGCACGACCAGAGTTCCGTAGAATGCTTCAGGACGCAAGCATGAGGCGTTTCCAGGGAATCATTGTTTGGAAGTTAGATAGATTCAGTCGTGAAGGAATTATCAATACGATGGCTTATATTAAACAATTGAAGGAACGTGGTATCTGGTTGAAGTCTATAACCGAAGGCTGGTTAGATACAAGTCAAGAAGGTATCACTGACATCGTTCTCGCTATTATGTCATGGGCTGCTGCTGAAGAACGTAAGAAAATTAGTGATAGAACTAAAGCGGGTATTGCCAGACGTAAGGCGATTGGTCAATGGCGAGGTGGGCGACCTAAAAAAAGGGGAGCCCCTCTATCGACCGGAGAAAATGAGGAGCGATAATAAAGGGACGTTTTAATATACTTATTTTATATGCCTATGTCAAGTGGTGAGTAGAGTGAACGAAACAATCATCCATATACCAAAACCATTCAATGAACCAGTTTATCAATATGCTATGGGAAGTGATGAACGAAAAGCCCTCATTCAAGCGATAAAAGAGATTCAAAAAAAGAAAATAGAGATTATGCCGATTGTCGGAGGAAGAAAAATATCTACTAATGATTTGGGCACGGTTATTATGCCCCATAATCATAAACACATTTTAGCAACGTATCATAAAGCCACACCAGAGATTGTCCATGATGCTATTGAAAATGCAATAGCAGTAAAACCTGTTTGGGAAGACTTTGCTTGGGAGGAGCGTTCTTCTATTGCTATGAAAGCAGCAGAACTCATATCGAAAAAATATCGTTTTTCACTCTTGGCTGCGACAATGCTTGGTCAGAGTAAAAATGCGTATCAGGCAGAGATTGATGCTGCCTGCGAAACTATTGATTTCCTACGCTTCAATGCCTATTATATGCAGAAGATTTATTCTGAGCAGCCTGATGCGTCACCCGGAACTCTGAATAGAATTGAGTATAGACCACTTGAAGGATTCATTTTTGCAACAACTCCTTTTAATTTCACTGCAATTGCTGGGAACCTACCAACGGCACCTGCCATTATGGGTAATGTCGTTATATGGAAACCTGCATCGACATCTCTACTTTCAAACAACCTCCTCATGGAAATATTCCAGGAGGCGGGGTTTCCAAATGGTGTGATAAATTTCCTTC
>CAYHAB010000020.1:0-2712 GCA_964354505.1 uncultured Thermodesulfobacteriota bacterium | reverse complement strand
AGTTCACAATCTCGCAAGATTTGAGCAAGGAGTCCACGTCCGATCGCCTCACCGCGGTGCACGGGTACAACCGTGCTCCGTCCGTCTGGATGGCGCACATAGTGGTGACTCCCCCGAACACGGATCACTTCGAAGCCGTATCTCTGAAGGGCCTTGATAAGTCGTGTACCAGTAACAACGGGAAATCTACTCATGAGGAGACGACCACACGCTGAATGCCGATGAATTCGTTGATACGGGTTCCTCGACCTCGAGGCAAAGCTCAATCGCTTCTTTCACCCGCTTCATCAACACATCAAGGGATCTTGCTTGCGTGTGGCATCCTCGTAGTTCGGGGACGGATGCGACAAAATAGCCATCATCATCCTTTTCAATAACGACATTAAATTCTCTGGCCATCTTTAAAATCCTCCAGTTTAATTATACCATAGTGAACTTAATTGTTATATTGATTCAACAACATATATAAAGTCGCAAGAAATGACTAAAAGTTTTAGCTCAATTATCATTGATGACAGCCCTTCACTTCTTCTTTATCTCCTCCCTCACCAGCCTGAAGCCGAGCCAGTCGCGGCTGCTGCCTGGTTTGCCCTTGATGCGATCGGTGCAGCGCAGGCGATCGGCGGCATTGCCCCAACTCCCCCCCCGCACGCTCCGGTGGCCCGAAGCCCCCACGAGGAGGCTCAGGATACGGGAGTAGCCTTCGCCGTATATATCCGCATACGTGTCGCCGATAAAGACGGAATTTCCTGAGGTTATTTTTGCCTTGAGGTAGGCATCCTTTTCGAAGATATCGAGACACCATTCACACACATTGCCCGACATGTCAAATATGCCAAGGTCATTGGGGCGCTTCCTCCCCACGTGTTGAGGGCTTCCATCAGAGTTTTCTTCATACCAGGCCACGGCATCCACGGCATCCCCTCCGGCGTACATCTGTTTTTTCCCGCCGCTCCTGCAAGCGTACTCCCACTCCGCCTCCGAGGGGAGCCGGAATATATACCCCGTTTTTGATGACAACTTTCTGGCAAACTCCAGGGCCTCGTTCCACGAGACCTCTTCAACAGGGCATTGGGATCCGCACCGCTTAAAATCCGAAGGGTTGGTTCCCATGAGCTGCCTCCACTGCTGCTGGGTCACCTCATGCCTCCCCATCCAGAAGCCGTTCAGACAGACCTTGTGGGGGGGCTTCTCGCTATCACTGCAGCCATCAGCCCGGTCACCGCACCCCATCTCAAAGCATCCATCCGGCACCCAGACAAAGCTCATCCCGAGATGCGGATCCCTCCAGACCTCCCCGGGCTTCACTGAGCGTTTTCCCGCCTTCTTTTTCTTGACCGCCTTTGCCGGAGGCGGTTTCTCCTCTCCCCTTACCAATTCTGTTGGCGCCTGTACCACCGGGGTCTCTCCCTGCGGAGACTCTCCCTGCTGTGTCTCTCGCGGCGGTGCCTCTCCCCGCGATATCTCTACCAGATAACCGGCCATGATCTCCCCCTGCGCCTGCTCAACCTTTGCCACAGAGGATTTTTGGTCAACGCTCGTTACGGTAACGCTCGCCACATATATGAACCGGGGCCTCCCCTCGTGGCCGACGAGGACGGTATAATATACCCTCCCCTGATCGCCGACCTTAAGACCTGCCTCAGCCCCTACCCCTATCCGAACATACCCCCTTTCAACAGAGATGACCTCTCCTTGGACTACCCCGGCGTGCGCTGGGGAGGAGAAAAAAACGAGAAGGCACCCTATTGCCAAGAGATAGCGCATGATTGTTTTGCATGGTCGGCTCAGGGCGCAGATCGGCTTATGCATGTGCATTATTCTGTCTTCTCTTCCAACGTTGGACCCTTATAGAACCTGTCCCGCCCCACATAATGAGAGACAAAGAGATACGCCAAAAACACGAAGACTGCTACGAGGAGGCCAAGAGCCGCGATGAGAACCCTCCTCCTCTTCACCACCCCCCCCGTGGCCGGCTTCACTACTATTGTTTTTGTCCTGATCCCCAACCCCTTTATCCGCTTCAGTTCTCCGAACTCAGCGGCTATTACCGTAATGTTGTCATGCCCACCCCGCTTGCGGGCCATATCAACGAGCTTGTTGCACGCCTTCTGGACATCCGGGGTGTTGTGAATCACGGAGAGGATCTCTTGCTCTTCCACCAAGTTTGTCAGGCCATCGGTGCACAGCACGAGGCAATCCCCCTCTTCCATCTCTATCCCGATGGGCTCATCAATTGCCGCCTTCTCCTTTGTCCCGATGGACCTGGTGAGCATGCTGCGCATGGGAGACGCCTTCACCTCTTCCCGGGTGGCCTTCCCCTTTTTCACCATATCCTCGGCAAGGGTGTGATCTTCGGTCACCTGCCTGATCTCCCTCCCCCTCAGGAGGTGGGCCCGGCTATCCCCTACGTGGCCAATGTACGCGTTCTGGTTGTCGATGAAGGCGGCCGTGAGCGTCGTTCCCATCTCTACTGCTTTTTTCTTTCCTTTCTCAAAAACCGCCTTATTGGCCTCGCGAAAAGCAGCAAGGATAAACTCCCGCATGTCCTTAAGAGGAGGTGTTCCGGCCTTCGATTGCTCGGAAAAGAGGGCCTTAATAGTGTCAACGGCTGTCTCGCTGGCCTCTTTGCCTGCGACCTGCCCGCCCATCCCATCGGCGACAAGCAGGAGTGCATACCTGCCGGGCGAGTCCGCTCCCTCCGGGGGAAGC
>CAYHAB010000019.1:0-3725 GCA_964354505.1 uncultured Thermodesulfobacteriota bacterium | reverse complement strand
GGCCCAGATGGGCTCGATCCTTATAGGCTCCGTGCAGGCGTCAGATGTAGTGGAAGGCCGATGGAAGGAACTCATGAGCAGGAATGATAATGACCCTGCAAATGAAGGGATGCCGGCCGGTTCTCCTCTGGGGGCGGTCATACGGGAGAGGATGGTGATCATCGAGGATGTGCTGCAATATGCATCCTCACAGGCGGAGATAACGATTGACCTGCTGGCTGCTGTGGCATGGGCCGAGAGCAAAATGCTGCCATACGCCTTAAATGTGGAGGGGAGGGCATACTATTTTACATCGAGGGAGCAGGCGCTGAAGGCGCTCAGGGGCATCGAGACAGACAATGTGGACATCGGTCTCTTCCAAGTGAACTACCGTCTCTGGGGTGAACCCATGGGGCTGAAAAAAGAGGATCTGCTGAACTCGAAGGTGTGCGCCTTTATCGGGGCCATGATACTCAAATACAACCTCCAAAGGCATAAAGATCCCTGGGTGGCCGTCGGAAGATACCATTCCGGGGATATGGACAGGATGAGGGCGTACCAGGCAAAGGTATCCCACGGGCTCATGATCATCAGAGCGTTGCCCTTGATTTCACGTGAGCGCGAAGGAGCCGAGTCCTCTGGTACGTTTCGAGAGAGAAAAAGAGATCCAGCGTTTCATGGCAAAGGGATTTCGGACTCATAGCCATAAGGAAATTTTCTCGGTGGGGGGGGATATGATGGGCACTCAACAAGCAAACATAGATGTTCAATCCTTACATTCTTCTGATTTCCCCGCCACGGAGTTTTTTCTGCATCTTTCCGTGGGCACCAAATTCTTCCGCAATAGAGAGTTTGAGAGGGCTATTACTGAGTGGGAGAAGGCCGCCAAGATGCGGCCTGATTCTGAGTCCGGTCTGCTGGTACCGGGCAGTGTCTCCTGTCAGGGCAATCTCGATGATGTCCCGCTGGTGGGCCTCTTTTATGCTGTATCCGCCAATCGCCAAACGGGGGTAGCCATTGTTCGCAGAGATCAGATCCATAAGGAGATTTTTTTTAAGAAAGGATGGATTGTCTCCGCCGTTACCAATAGGCCTGAGGAGAGGCTCGGTAATTTTTTGGTCACAAGAAAATTGGTTTCTCAATCCCATGTGGAGAAAATGATCGCCCAGGCTAAAAAGGAAGGGGTGAAGCTTGGCAAATGTTTGGTGGATAACGGATTGCTTTTGAGCAAGGAGCTTCGTGAGTTGCTGGACTTCCAGATCAAGGAGATCCTCTGCGACCTTTTTTCGTGGAAGGAGGGGGAGTTTTACTTTTTTGAGCGGGAAGTGGACGAAGAGGATGTGGTGGTAAAGTACACTCCGCTGGATATAGCCCTGCTTGCAGCCAGGAGGGCCCTCGACTATTCGACCTTCAGGGAGATGGTTCCCCACAACAAGTTCATCTTTCACATCCACCCCTATATCGAGAGGGCCAGGGCGAAGATCATGGAGGAGTTAGATGCCAATGAGAACTTTATCTTTGCATTAATCGATGGGAAAAGAAACATCGACCAACTGATCAAATTCAGCGGGGATGATGAGATCTTTACCATCGACATCCTCCATCGTCTGCTCTTAATGGGTCTCATTGCAAAATCGAAGGGTATTGGCATCTATGAGGATACAGAGTTTGAGGAACTCTCCCAGTTTTTGAGGACACTCTTGGAGGTCGTCAGGCTGGCGATGGTCGAGCTCAAAAAAGAATTGGGAGCGCTGACAGAGGAGTTGTTTGATAGGGCCAAGAAAAACCTGAAGGATGGCTATGGCAGCATATTCCATGGGATATCTCTGGATGGAGATGTTTCGATTGATACCAATAAGATTCTCAAAAATATCTCGGTCAACTATCCGAGCCCTACTGATCGGTTATTTTTCATCAATGGATTTTATGGGCTTATGTGCAATATTTTACAAGAGTTGAAACATATTTTGGGAATGCCCATGACGAGAAAAGTGCTCTCGGACATCGGCAAGGTCAGAAGCGATGTATCCAGATTCTATGCCGATTCTCCGGTTAAAAGTAAGATCTTGGATGCCTTGGATAAGCTCGTCGCTCAGTTTTCCGGGTGAGGCAATATCTCATAAAGCCGGAAGAGAAGCCCTCGTCCTTTGACAATGGGAAGCTCATTTTCTTATTACTGCGGCAGGGGCCGGTGAGATTGAAGAGATTATGTGAAGCAGGATAAGGGCCAGTGGGGATGTGGCAATTAAGCTCCGCGCACGGGGCTTTTTTTATTGCCCGGAGATGAGCAGTGTGTTAAAAATGTATGAGATAAGATGAGTTTGTCTTAAAAGACAGGAAATTCGCAGGGGGTATTACATGAGAGTAAAGCATCTCATTTTTGTCTTAGCTATCTGCATAGTCTGTTGCGTGATCCCTTACCATACGGGGCGAGCGACGGAAGAGAAAGAGGCGTGTCCCAAGCCGTATATCCAGAACATCTTCCCCTGGGCTGCCAAGCCTGGGGAACTCGTTAAAATCCAAGGAAGGGGATTCGGTTTTGAACGGGGGGAGGTCATCTTTGCCGAGAAGTCTATCCCTCCCCTGGGGCTTATTTTTTCCCCCGAGGTCAAGGCTGAGATTGTGAACTGGACATTTAAGCGAATCTGGGTGATCGTCCCTAAATCCGCCGAATCCGGGCCCGTTGTTGTACGGGTTCCCTGCGGTTCGGAGAGCAATAAGCAGGACTTTACGGTGAACAAGTAAACTACCCCGCCAAGGGCGGGGCTTGAGGAGTCAATTGGCAGAGGGGATTAAACATCTTTCGGTGCTATGCCCGCCCCCAAAGTGCCTTCAGCCGCGAGTTACCTTTTGCTCAAAGCGCAAAAGCCATTCCTTGATCTCCTGCCCGCTGGAAAATCCGCCCAATCCCCCATCTTTTCTTATCACGCGGTGGCAGGGGATGAGCAGTGGGATGGGATTTCTCCTATTGGCCCCCCCGACTGCCCGGCACCCCCTGGAATTACCCACCTCCTTGGCGATCTCCTGATAGGAACGGGTCTCGCCAAGCGGTATCCTCTGCAACGCCTCCCAGACCTTCCTGCCAAAGGGGCTTCCCTGAGGATGCAGCGGAGATACAAAACGGGTCAGTTGCCCCGCGAAGTAGGCCCGAATTTCCTCTACAACCCCTCGATTGAACTCCGGGGCTGCCTTGGGGCTCCACCCCCACAAACCCCTTAACTCTCCCAGAAATTCCTCTTCCTTCACCCCGAATCTCAGCAGGCAGACTCCTAACCTATCAGAAGCCACCCAGATTTTTCCGATGGGCGAGGAGATTGAGGAATAATAGACTTCTTCCACCCTTGTACCATCCACTGATGAGGTGAGGGAATTATATCATAGGATAGGGTGAGAGAAAAGATCAAGGATGCGCGGAGGGGCTTGACATGTCCACGGTTTTGGGCTACTTAATGACACGGTGCCGAGGTAGCTCAGTCGGTAGAGCAGAGGACTGAAAATCCTCGTGTCGGCGGTTCAACTCCGTCCCTCGGCACCAGTTAGTGATAATAATTTTGAGGGGTTGGCATTATAGGGGCCACCCTCTTTTTTTTGCTTATTGCGTGGAGCCAGCGTTTGATAATTTCATGGGAATAACTCCTTTAACCGGGAAGAAGGAACCAGCACCGTCTCCTTTGCCAACCATTTCGATCCTTTGATGGGCACCCACAAGTGAGCGCAGGAAAATCTCGTCCAGGCGGCAGAGGCGA
>CAYHAB010000018.1:0-4677 GCA_964354505.1 uncultured Thermodesulfobacteriota bacterium | reverse complement strand
CGACGCGGACGAGCTCTCCAACGTGAGGTTCGTCATCACCCTCGATAGCGACACCCAGTTGCCTCACGGCGCCGCCCGCAGGATGATCGAAACGCTGGCGCACCCGCTCAATCGGCGGCGCCTCGATGCCGAGGGCAAAGTCCTGGCCGGCACCTACACCGTCATTCAGCCGCGCGTGAGCCCGTCCCTGCCGAGCACGAGCGGCTCGCCCTTTAGCCGACTCTTCTCCGACGCCGTCGGGATCGATCCATATACCAAGGCTGTCTCCGACGTCAATCAGGATCTCACCGGTGAAGGTTCCTACCATGGCAAAGGCATCTATGATGTGCGCGCCTTCAGTCGAGTGCTTTCCGGCAGGTTTCCCGAAGAGCGGCTGCTGAGTCATGATTTGATCGAAGGTGCTCACGTTCGGGTGGGCCTGGCCAGTGAGATCGAGCTCTATGATGAGTTCCCGCAGGATTACCTGAGCTACACCGGCCGGCAGCATCGTTGGATTCGCGGTGATTGGCAGATAGCGGAATGGATTTTACCGCGCGTTCCCCAGCCCGGAGGACACCGGGGGCCAAACCGGCTCTCCTGGTTCGACCGCTGGAAGGTCTTCGACAACTTGCGCCGGAGTCTGGTACCCGCAACCAGCCTGGGCTTGCTTATAGCCTCCTGGCTGACCTCCTCTTTTTTGATGGTGTGGATATCTGGCTTGGTGGTCGCCATGCAGCTGCTCTTCCACCCTTTGGTGCAGCCCTTCATATGGGCGACCACCGGCCAGGGGCTGAAGGGCTTCTCCTTCTCAAGAGTGGCGCACGACCTGCTGAGGGCGATTGTCGAAGCTGCACTGCTTCCGCGCCAGGCATGGCTGGCGCTGGATGCCATTCTGCGAGTCTGGTATCGTCGTCTCATCTCTCATCGGGGGTTGCTCGAGTGGACATCAACCCAGGTGATGCATGGGAATGCCTCGGATCGAGTGCGAACGTTCGCGATTTTGCTGGGCCTGGTGAGCATCTTCAGCGGGATCGTGGGTTGGGCGGTGCAGCGCTGGATGCCGTCTAACATTTTCGTTGCCGGTCCCTGGCTCGTATTGTGGTTCCTATCCCCTCTGATTGGTTGGCTCTTGACCCTAAGGCCGCCCGCGAGGCCACAGCGATTGCTGCTTCCTGAAAAGGATTTGCGGTTCCTGAGGAAGATTGCACGACTAACCTGGCGTTATTTCTCGGATTTTGTCGGCGATGACACCTCTTGGCTTCCGCCCGACAATTACCAGGTCTCCCATAAGAATCAACTGGCGATGCGTACCAGTCCAACCAATATCGGTTTTTGGATGGTCAGTGTGATCGCCGCACATGATTTCGGATATTTGACGGTGGATCAGGCCGTCGACAAGCTGACGCGTACCATGGAGACGATCGGCAAACTCGAGCGCTATGAAGGCCATCTGCTGAATTGGTACGACATTCAAACCCTGACCCCTCTCGAACCTCGCTACGTGTCCATGGTGGACAGTGGAAACCTGCTTGGCGCCCTATGGGCCCTGGAGCATGGGCTTGACGAGCTGATTCATGGCCCCATTCTGGATGCGAAAGCCTTTGCAGGCCTGCGGGACGCCGGCGAAATCTTGAAGCAGGTCGTCGAAGAGGAAGGCGTTTCCGATCTCAAGGCCCGCGGCCTCGACGAACTGATGCGCGGGTGGGAAGCCCCGCCGGATCGCATCGCCGATGCCATTCGCCTGCTGCGTAAGGTGGAAGACAGCGTAAAAGTTCTTTTTCGTGGGGGGCATGAGTCCGCCGGCGGAGAAGCGGGTGCGGCCTATTGGGCCGGGCAGATGGAGAAACAGGTATCGGCCTGGCTCGGGATTGCGAATTGCTACCTCACCTGGATCGAAATCCTCGATGAAAAGACGGAAGATGAAATCGCCCGGCTGGGCCTGGATGTCTTGTTCGCTTTCCGCCGGGACCTGCATCACGCACCTTCGCTTTTCGATCTCGCCAACGGGAACGTCGGCTGTATTCAGGCCCTCCAGTCGCTCCGGGAGGCGGCGTCCTCGGCCGTGGGTCCCCTCTTCGAATGGATCGACCGCCTTGTGAAGGCCTTCGCAAACGCGAAATGGCTGGCCGGTGAAATGCTCGCTTTGGGCGAGCGCCTGATCCGGGATGTACGCAAACTGTCCGAATCGATCAACATGCGCTTCCTGTATGATTCCGAACGCCGGCTGTTTTCGATCGGCTACAACGTTTCCGAAGGCCGCCTCGATAGCGCCTATTACGATCTCCTGGCGAGTGAGGCGCGGCTCGGGAGTTTCGTCGCCATCGCGCGCGGAGACGTCTCCGCTGAACATTGGTTCTCCATGAGCCGGCCCTACGGCTCGATCGGCCGGCGACGAGTGCTGCTCAGTTGGACAGGAAGCATGTTCGAATATCTGATGCCGCTGATTTTACAAAGATCATATTGGAACTCACTCCTGGATAAAGCGACGAGGGAGGCCGTGGCGATCCACATCGCCTACGGCCGCAAGCGTCATGTGCCGTGGGGGATCTCGGAGTCCGCATTTGGAGACCTGGACATCAACAAAACGTATCAATACAAGGCCTTCGGCGTGCCGGAGCTCGGATTAAAACGCGGCTTGGAGGAGGAGGTCGTCGTAGCGCCCTATGCCGCTCTTCTGGCGGTGAACATAGCGCCGAGAGAGACCGTGCATAATCTGAAACGCATAGCTCAGTTGGGACTTTTGAACGATTACGGCTATTACGAAGCGATGGACTTCAGCCGGCAGCCGAGTCGCGCGGGCGAGCGCGGGGTGATCGTACGAGCTTATATGACTAATCATCAAGGAATGAGTTTCCTGTCGCTGACCAACTTCATCCATGGCAATTCCATCCAGCGCCGTTTCCATGCCGACGCACGCGTGCGAGCAGTCGAGCCGTTGCTCCATGAACGCATCCCGGTCCTTCCTCCGCTTCACCACATCACCACACGTGAGAGAGTGCCTTCGGTGACGGACGTCGGCAACGTCGCGCCGTCGGTGAGCAAATTTGATACGCCCCACACCGCCACACCCAAAACCCAACTGCTGTGCAATGGTCGCTATTGCCTGATGCTCACGAACGCCGGCGGCGGATACAGCCGGTGGGGCGACTATGAGATTACCCGCTGGAGGTCGGATCGGACGCGGGATCCGTGGGGGACCTTCTGCTACATCCATGAAGCAGATTCTGATCGATTGTGGTCCAATACGTATCACCCAACCGGCGGGAAGGTCGAGGCGTATTCTGCTAACTTTGCGCTCGACCGTGCCGTCTTCCGACGCACCGATAGCGGTATTCAAACCGAAACCGAGGTCATCGTCTCGCCGGAAGATGACGTTGAGATCCGGCGGATCACTCTGATCAACCGGTCCGTTCGCACCCGCCGCCTCGAGCTTACGAGCTACGTCGAACTCTCAATGGCGCCGCACAACACAGACCGGCAGCATCCGGCCTTCAACAAGCTGTTCATCCAGACTGAAGCGGTGCCCGAACATCAAGCGCTCCTCGCGTGCCGACGGCCTCGCGGAGATGACGACCCGCCCATCTATGTTGCGCACCGCTTCACGCTCGAACAAGTCGAGGATGACGCTTTGCAGTTCGAGACCGACCGGCGCCGGTTCATCGGGCGCGGGCGGACGCTCGCCAGTCCCATGGGGGTTTTTCAAGAGCTCGGCAGCAGCCAGGGCTTTGTTCTCGACCCGATCCTCAGCCTACGGCGGAGCGTGACTCTCGGGCCGGGCCGGCGTATCCAGGTTTCTCTGGTCATCGCCGCCGGAGAAACACGCCAGCAGGTCTTGAGACTGATGGACAAGTACGGCGAACTCCCTGCGATCGATCGGGCGATGGATTTCGCCTGGGCCTCCGCCCAACTCGAATTGCGGCTGCTTCGTATCCAGCCCGATGAAGCCCGCCGCTTCCAGCAGCTGACAAGCCATCTGTTGTTTCCCAATCCCAGCCTGCGCCCTCCCCCCGAATGTATCGAAGAGAATTGCAAGGGCCAAGCCGGATTGTGGCCCTACGGAATCTCGGGCGACTTACCAATCGCCCTGGTCACCATCGGTGAGGCGCGGGACATCGCCCTGGTCCGTCAAATGCTCCAGGCGCATGCCTATTGGCGTAATCACGGGTTGACGGCAGACCTTGTGATCCTCAACGAGGAGGCGAGCGGCTATGAGCAGCCGCTACGCGAACGACTCGAGCGCCTCATCCAGGCGCATTCGATGCGCACGGGGACCGATCAGCCTGGTGGTGTCTATTTGCGTAGCGCGGATCTTATGCCTAAGGAAGATCTGACGCTGCTCAGGGTAGCGGCGAGTGTGGTGCTGGTGGCGGCCCGCGGCGTATTGTCCCAGCAATTGGGCATGCCTGGGGGCATGCCTGCGGAGGTTACCGAGCTGCCGGAACCCATGGTCAAGAAGCGTGCTCACCGGGAGCCTTCGGCTGTGCTGCCCTTCCTGACATTACCCTACTTCAATAGCCTGGGCGGGTTTACCCCGGACGGGCGTGAATACGCGATCTATCTCGGGCCCGACACCCATACACCGGCACCCTGGGTAAACGTTATCGCCAACCCGACCTTCGGAACCGTGTTGAGCGAAACAGGGTCCGGCTTTACCTGGTATGGCAACAGCCAGCGCAATCGCCTGACCCAATGGTCGAA
>CAYHAB010000017.1:0-5187 GCA_964354505.1 uncultured Thermodesulfobacteriota bacterium | reverse complement strand
ATAGAGTTGGTGAACAATCTCGTCAGGGTAGATGTGCGGAAGTTCAGCCACCTGCTCCCGCGTCTCACAGGCCTTTTCCCCACCTGGCCGCCGAGGCGATGGCTACTGGAAGGGTTTTCGAAGCAATCGCAAAAAAAAGGGGGCATTACCCCCCAATGCCTCGGGCGCCACACGAGCGGTGGCTCTGTTGCCGACATAAGCCTCCCTCATTCCTCCTGACCCTCGGGTTCCTCTTGCATACGGCCCTTTTGTATTTCCTCCTGGATCATCTCCCCCAGTTTCAGCGTTACTTCCTCTTCACCCCCCAAATACTTTTTTATCTCTTCCTTTTCTTTTTTGCGCATCAATGCCTTAATGCTCAGACCGATCTTTCTCCCTTTGGGGTCGACGTTGAGTATGAGGGCGTTGACCTGATCCCCTGCCTTCACGACATCGGAGGGATGCCCCACCTTTTGTTCTCCCGTGCCGAGTTCAGATATGTGGATCAACCCTTCCAGTTCCTCTTCCAGCTCCACAAAGGCCCCGAAATCGGTGAGGCTGGTGATTGTCCCGTTGACCAGCTGTCCTACCTTATATTTTTGTGGGACCGTCTCCCACGGATCCGGCCGGAGCTGCTTTATCCCCAAAGAAACCCGTTCGTTCCCTTTATCTATCTTCAGTACTATAGCCTCTACTTCTTGTCCTTTTTTATAGATATCGGCCGGATGTTTAATCTTTTTTGTCCAGGACACCTCTGAAATGTGCACCAACCCGTCAACCCCTTCATCGATCCCGATGAAAATTCCGAAATCGGTCACCGTTTTGACCTGACCCACGATTTTGGTCCCCACAGGATACTTCTCCTCGATGATATCCCAGGGGTTGGGCTCAATCTGTTTCATCCCAAGGGAGATGCGCTTTTTCTCCATATCGACGTTCAGTACCACCGCCTCCACGATATCCCCAATGTTCACATATTTTGATGGGTGCTTAATTTTCTTGGTCCAGGACATCTCCGATATATGCACTAAACCCTCGACGCCCTCCTCCAACTCCACAAAGACGCCATAGTCTGTGATGCTCACCGTCTTTCCCCGCACCTTGGAGCCGACAGGGTATTTCGTTTCTACCATACTCCACGGATCTGGGCTCAGCTGTTTAAGACCCAGAGAGACCCTTCCGGAATTCTCATCGAAGTTAATCACCTTGACCGTGATCTGATCACCAACAAAAAAGCGCTTAGAGGGATGACCGGCCCTCCCCCAAGAGATATCCGTAATATGCAACAGCCCGTCGACCCCACCGAGGTCGACAAAAACCCCATAGTCCGTTATGTTCTTAATGGTGCCCTCAACCAAAGCCCCCACGGACATGTTTTCCAAGGTCTCCTTTCGCAAGACCTCCCGCTCTTTCTCGAGGATGGCCCGGCGAGACAGAACGATGTTCCCCCGACCGCGGTTGAATTTGAGGATCTTAAACTGTAAACGTTTGCCCAAGAACTTGTCTAAATCCCGCACCGGGTGAAGATCAACCTGGGAACCAGGCAAGAAGGCGAGAACACCAATGTCCACGGTCAACCCCCCCCTGACACGGGAGATGACCATCCCTTCTATCAGACTATCTCCCTGCTGGCAGGTTCGATTGATCGTATCCCAAATTTTTTCCTTATCGGCCTTGTCTTTGGAGAGTATGATAATCCCCTCATCATCTTCCCTCCGTTCGAGGTAGACGTCTATCTCGTCTCCTGGTTTCACCTCTAATTTGTTATCACGGATCGAAAACTGAGACACCGGTATCTGCCCTTCTGATTTATATCCCACGTCGATGGTCACAAACTCTTTTCCTACTTCCACCACCCTTCCCCTGATAATCTCACCTTCCGCTAACTCGCGGAAGCTCTCCTCGTAAAATTCACCCAGATCCCCTTTTTTCTCCTTTTCGTCTTCGTCTCGCTGTTCGTTGTTTATTTGACTTTTTTCCTCCATGAACCCTATACCCCCTCCGCCTATTTTCCTCAAAGACCTTAATCGATCCTATATATCACAAAAAGATGAGAAAAACCAAAAAAAATTAAAGGACGATATTCTTCCCGTCTATTGACGGGATGATTCCGTTAATGAACGGTACTTTTACCTCTTTCCGTACACCCTCTGCTCGATCTCCGCAATCATCCTCTCCGCAACCGCTTCAGGAGTTAAACCGGTTGAGTCTATGGGGACGGCATCCGGTGCCATCTGCAAGGGGGCGATCTCCCTGTTTTGGTCCTCCTGATCCCGTTTGTTGGTATCCTCAATCACGCGGGAGAGGACCGCGGGGATCCCTCGGCCCAGGAGTTCTTGATACCTCCTCGTGCCCCTCTCCCGGGGGTTGGCATCGAGGTAAAACTTAACCTCCGCCTCGGGGAAAACCACCATCCCCATATCCCTTCCTTCAGCCACCACCCCTGGACCTCCCAACCTCCGCTGAAGATCCACTAAGGCCTCTCTCACTACCCGTTCCTGGGAGATCCGGGAGGCCAACATGCTTATCTTTGGGGTCCTGATGGCCTCGGTTACATCCCTGCCGTCCATGTACACCCGCTGCCCCGCCGCTTTATCTTCAAACCCTATCTCGATCTTGTCACACAGCTTGCCCAACTCCACCGTCATTTCGGGGGATATCCCCCTTTCCTTGGCCTTCAGGGCGACAACTCTGTAGGTGGCACCGGTATCGAGATACCTATACCCCAATTTCTTGGCCAGGATACGGGCCACCGTGCTCTTGCCGGCCCCAGCTGGACCATCGATAACGATTAAGAGCCTCTTTTCCACCTCTTCAGGGCTTCGATAAACCTTGTGTTCTCATCAGGGAGACCGATGGTAACCCTGATATATTCCGTGAGACCATACCCCGCCATGCCCCGCACCACGATCTCCTCTTGTAGGCACCACTTCATCACCTCGGAGGCATGGGGCCCAAAGTGAACCAGGATAAAATTGGCCTCGCTGGGGACAAAGGAGAGGCCGAGACTGGTCAGCTCTCTGTAAAGGTATCTCTTCCCCTCCGCGTTCACTTGCGTTGTCCTTTCGCTGTGTCCCTCGTCTTCCAAGGCGGCCTCCGCAGCTACCTGCGCCAAGAGGTTCACGCTAAAGGGCTGACGCACCTTCTCCATCTGCTCTATCAGTTCTTTTCGGGCTACCCCATATCCTATCCTGAGACCGGCCAACCCATAGAACTTGGAAAAGGTCTTGGTGGTGATGATCCACCGTTCACCCTGCCGGTATTCTTGAGAAAGGGGGTAATCGGGGGCTGTTACATATTCGCCGTATGCCTCGTCTACCAGAACTACCACGTGGGGAGGGAGATGGGATAAAAAATCATTGAACGCTGAACGGGTAAAGATTGTCCCGGTGGGGTTGTTGGGATTGCTCAAAAAGATCACCTTGGTCTTTGGGTTCACTTTTTTGGCTATCTCTGATAGATCGATCTTAAAATCCCTGAGAGGAACAGAGACACAGCGTCCCCCCTGGGCCTGCGCGGCAATCCGGTAGTAGGCGAAGGTTGGCTCGGGAAGCAAAACCTCCTCCTCCCTCTGCAAGAAGGTTCGTGCGGCTAACTCAAAAATCTCATTAGAACCATTACCCAGAATGATGTGATCGGGGGTAAGTTCCCACCTCCGCGCCAGCTTCTCCTTGAGACCTGCTCCTGCCCCATCAGGGTACCGATGGATCGACTTCAGGACCTTGGTGATGGCCGCCAAGGCCCGAGGAGCGGGACCGAGAGGGTTCTCGTTGGCAGAGAGGCGGATGATATCCTCTTCGCCCCGCCATTCCCTCCCCTTGGGGTAGGGGGGCAGATCCAGGATATAATCGGCTACCATATCTTTTAGGCCAGACATCGCTCCACAATATATTCGGCATTGTTCATCATTGTTTGGTAATCTGCCTCTGCCAAACCAGCCCCCACGACGATCTCGGAGAGACGGCCACCTGGCCAGATATCGCCGGGGGCATGGGCATCGCTGTTCAGAACCAAACGGGCCCCTGCCTTTTGCGCGAGCTTGGCTACGTGACCGTTAGTCAAAGAGTGCCCCTTGCGTGAGGTCAACTCTAAGTAAACGGAGTGTTCTTTGGCCAATAAGGCCTCATCCTCTGTGATCAGACCGGGATGGGCTAGGATGTCCGCGGAGGACTCAATGGCCATCCTGTTGGTCCCTGGCGCTACCGGCTCCACGATCGTCTCTCCATGCACTACCACCAGTCGCGCCCCTAACCCCCTGCTCCTGCTGACCAGCGCCGGTATAGACTCCGGATGGACATGGGTCAGTTCGATCCCTGGAATCAGCCGTATTCCCCCCTGACGGTTGGCCTCCTCACAAAAGGCCGCGAGTTGGGGGATGATAAGGTCGATATTTGACTGATCACCATGGTCGGTGATGGCGAGGGCTCTATAGCCTGCCACCTCAAACCTCCTGGCCAACTCGGCAGGGACGAGTTCTCCATCGCTAAACAGGGAATGAGTATGTAGATCTATCATATATCACATCCAAAAATTATATACGTAAACTATCCCGCCGCGGGCGGGACTTGAGGGTTCAGGGATTCAAGGGGTCAAGGGTTCAGGTAAATCGTTTTCCCTTATACTTCTTGAACCCTCGAATCCTCCCGCTGTGCTGGATCTCGCAATCCATAAAATCTAAATTAAAGAGCGGGATCGGCCCCTGGAACCTTCTCCATTACAAAAACATCGTACTAGAACTAAAAGGGGAAAATGGAGAATAATCGCCTCCACCACCTACATCTTATATTTGCCGAAGTCCTTGGAGGAAAATCCTTCCAAGAGTTCGTCCAAGGCCTCCTCTCCCTCTTTTTGCTGGCGCAGATCTATCTTGCGAGACTTCTCGATCACATCTTCATGTACATAAATGGGTGCATGAGCCCTCAGGGCCAAGGCAATGGAGTCGCTGGGCCGCGCGTCGATAGCGAAGGTCGTTCCATGCATCTCCAGATGGATGATGGCATAGAAGGTGTTCTCCCGCAGATCGTTGACCTCTATTTTGATCACCGTTATTTCTAAGATATCCAACAAGCTCTTCATAAGATCATGGGTCATCGGTCGCGAGAGTTCAACCTTCTCGAGCTGGGTGGCAATGGCGCTTGCCTCAAAAAAGCCTATCCAGATCGGGACTACCTCTTTTTCTTCTAAGTCCTTGAGTAGCACGATAGGGGT
>CAYHAB010000016.1:0-14630 GCA_964354505.1 uncultured Thermodesulfobacteriota bacterium | reverse complement strand
ATAAGCCCGAAGTTTTTCGCTCTTTCTTTCGGTGGCGTAATATCAGTGACGACCGCCTGTGCGACCGGTATGTTGCCACCCGTCACGCCGTCGAAAGCTCGAGCGAGGAAGAGAAGGGGTATGTTTTTGGTGATGATGCCGATTGCGAAGAGGATGTATGATATACAAGTGCCAGCGAGTGAGACACCAAGCACTTTTCTTCTCCCATATTTATCCGAGAGTTGGCCTAAGATAGGAGCAGCAAGAAACTGACAAAGAGGGTAGATTGCCACGAGCCACCCGAGGAGAATGTAGCCTTGTTGTACGGTGTAGCCAGCCGGAAGAATGTAGTAAGGGGAGCGGGGGCCGGCGAGCAATATGGGGATGACGGGAATGAGAATGCCGAGGCCCACTAAATCGAGGAATACAATGCAGAGGATGACGAGAAGCGGTTTTCCTTTCAGAACCGGAGGCTTTTCTTCCATCGCTGGTGCAGCTCCTCGTCAAACGGGTGAAACCACACAGCATTGATAAGCGATATAAATGTTGCGTTCGCGTGCTTTGGCTATTTATGGTTCTTAAATTATGGAACAAATGCCGGGAAACTCGCGGGCTTGGAATAGCTGAGGCGCAACAGATATCAGCATTCAAAAGTCAAAAGAGGGTAATCATTTCAGACTGAAGACGGGCACTCATCAATGACGAACGGGCAAACGTCGCGGAAGCTTAACCTCTTTGACGTGACGAATCTGGTCGTAGGCGGCACCTGTGGCTGAAGAATTCAGGCCAACTCGGAGAAAAGATCAGCTAGGTAGAAAAAGGTCTTTGGCGCCCGTACTTTTAGTTGCGGGAGTCTTGATAATCGGTATAATCATTGCGTCTGCTCTGGCATCTAATGTATTTCCTTTCGAACTGACTCCTCCCTTTTTGAAAGAAGCGCAGCCGCTCGTTAAGCCATCTCCTTTGAGTGGGGAAGGCGAGCTGCGATTGTTAGTCAGACAACCAAACCCGAAGCTAAGGTCAAACAGGCAGATACGATGGACGTGAGCGTCCACACAGATGGCAGTTTTGAGGACAGATATGGCAGTGACGTATACTGGGCAGGCACCTACTCGTTTTCAACCCCCAAAGATCTGAAATTGAGTGACGGGACAAACACTGTGGCCGTGACACTCAACACAGACGGTAAAATAGCTGGATCCATCAACCCGATACGACGCCTTATTATACGTGCCATACACGTGGGTAAAAAAAGTTTGGATACGTTCTCGCATACGTTCAGAGCTCGAATCCCATCTTGCCGCACTTGGTGTGGTTGTTGGCTCGCTTTTGGCACAAACTGCAGCACCGGCCGCCGGAATAATGTCTCCTCCCGAACTCCCCTACGAGGAGGAGAATCCTGCAGTACGCGAGCGACGAGGCGGCGCGCATGCGGCTCCGCGAGCGAAGTTTTGTGCAAACTGTGGCGCAGAGCTTGCGGCTGCTGCACAACCCGCCCAAGAAACGCATATTGGAGCGCATCCGCGCGGAGGTGGAAATCCCAACGACAGATGGCAACAGTCCGCTGACCGGGCGTATGAGTACCTGAGACAAACCATAGCCAACTACAACAGTTATTCGACATATCGGATGTTCGATTCGTACGACATCTTGGACAAGTTAAAACAAGGCGTAGGCACCGCAGTCGATGAGGCAGAAAGGGGATTCAGAAACGCTTCGTGGACGTACAAGATCACTTTTGCTATAGGCGTCGTCTTGATCCTCGTTGCTTCTATGTCGGCATATTCAACCGGAGAAGCATACAGACCATATTGTTCGGCACCGCCGGGACGGTAGACATCGTGGCGTTCTTTTTAAAGGATCCCCCATTGCTGCTCCAGCAAAATCGGGCTGATTTGGCAAAACTGAAAGCGGCCTACTACGGTTGGTTTTTAGACACTGAAAACTGGATCAAACTCATTTACGATCTTTCCATAGACGACAAATCGTGCGTGAAAGTGGCGGATATGAAAAAGGCGTCAGAAACGATCCCCGACAACACGCTGAAGTTCATGGGGGCCTGTCTCACCGATCAAGGACAGCAGACTAAGGGAGGAAAGACCGATTAAAGGGTTTTTGCGGGTGCAATCGCGCTCTCAAGAGACGCGAGACTAGCTCGGTTTTGTCGGTAGGCGCTGGGGGTGTTGACGCTCCGGACAGCGAAGGCCAAGGCCGCGACATTGATTTGCACTGTTGTTTGCGCGCTTGTTGTCATGCGCGTTAACGGACCTCCAAAGCGGCGCTCTCAGTGTTCTTTTGGTCTCGTTTTGAGCTTCTGCAAGCCTCGATCTACCTGCTGAGTATTCAGCCCGAAAGTCGTCGCACGCTTCAGATTCGCTTAAAAGACATTCCGAATTCGATGTTATTCCAGATACTAACTCCAGAAAGGTAGTCGGTGCTCCACGTGTGAAGATAGAGCCTGCTTAGGAAGACCGTATTTCCACCACCACGTTGGTTCAGGAATATCAGTAATTATGTATCCGTGCTGCCCCCGTTCCTCGTGGGTACCTACATGGACCTCATTACGATCAAGATCGGTAAGGGCTATGCGGAACAGCGGATAGACAGAATCAGCTTTCACGTCTTTGATTTCAAGCGTCGCTTGGCGACCATCATAGTCACCGCCGTATCGTCCAAAGAAGTCTTGATAACTTGTGAAATTTGCCATACAACTCTCCTCGTCGTGCCTCTCTTGCTTGTGCGTTGTTCCAACATCTCTCCCCTATGGTACAACATATAGCAAAGAAAACCTCACTGCGCGCTCAAGCGAGAGCATACGTACGCTCAGCAAACGCTTATCAATTCGGGCTCAGAGTCAGACCCGCAGCGCGGCTGATAAGGCAGATGCGGACGTTTGTTGCTACACTGAGGCGGAGCCTGAGCACGTTCAAATCCTTCTTTTGAACCTCCGCTAACCTTTGAGAATCTTTACAAGGTCCCCCTACTTCTCAGGAGGACCAAAGGGCTCGATGGGTGGATTTGCAAAGAATCCCACAGCGGGATCGGTGTCAGTACCCATGAGCTTATGCTTCGCGTTTACACGGGTTTGTGCTGATTCGTCCACAAGAGCAGTGCAGAGTCCTTCTTCCGAGTCCGTTTGCACAATACCGAATTCAGGATCGACCTCCTCCGGACGCAGGTCGAACATCTTACAAAAGTCACTAAGCGTTGGACATCGACCCTTGGAACGGAACTGAAACATGAGCTTAGCCATTTTTCCGCCTTGATCTCTAAGACTCTTCAGAGAGGGTTCTGCTTCTTATTCTTTGTTTTGGTATTCACTTGTCACCGCAGTTTTCTCCACCTTTATGATTTCGCTCTCTCTTTAAACTGCCGCCCCCCAAGCCGTTCATGTATCCAGCCAGATAGGCCATCACGACGTCATTGACTCCTTCATCACCGGAAACCAAAGATTTGCCCAAAAATCCGATCCCTTCCTCTCCTGTCCTAAATGCTTCTTGCAGGGCTTCAAGAGGGATTGATTGCGCTTCCAGAGCTGTCGGTTCAGAGGTCTTCGGACATCTCCTGCAGATTGGATACCATGGATATGTCTTGCAAATGGAGGGGCAAAAAGGTTGCTGGCACCTACGTAGCCACGGGAATCGCTTACAAATATCGTCAGGCACAAAACGCCGGTGCAGCTCGCAGCCGTTCACTACGCCAAAGCCGGTCTGTAAATCATAGCCTACGCCCCCGAGATCTTCAGCTGTGGATGTTAGGAAGCTGCGGATGGCCGCCGGAGATGTAGAGGGATTGGCAGCATCAAAGGGCTTTTTCGAGCGCACTGCAGCAACTACACCGCTGACTACCGGCGTTGCAGCTGATGTACCGCCATCCGCCGCATAGACGCCAGATCCCTTGAAGTGCGTATAACCAGAGATGTCTGGTTTGTTTTGAGTCAATCGGCCCGGTCCTACTGTTGAGTATCCGACGCGTGCCTTAGTGACGTCAACACCTGCCACACACAGCACCGAAGGATGTCCGTTCGCTCCGTAGATTGCATTTGTCGTCACGCCCTCGCAACGACCATCAGGGCAGTCCGGACCACAGTTGCCGGCGGCGAAGAGGATGTCTGCCCCCGCCCGCTCTAGGTCACCAACAATCCGATTGAAGGGATGGTTCGGATTATCGCTGTAGTTCCCTGGGTTACCGGGCGGAAAGTCCCAGGAAGGGTGGAACATGCCCCAACTGTTGTTCACAACGAGGGACCGGGCCTCACCGGGAAGACGTGGAGCGTTCATGACTTTGATGAGGAAGTCAAATGCCCGCACGGCATCGGACAGAAAGCCTGACATTATCGTTGGTCCCGGTGCCTCAGATCGCAGTAACGCAATATCAAGGAGTGTGCACTTCGGAGCAGCAATGCACACGTCATAAGCGCACATTGTACCATGGTCTACGGGGAGATCAAAGGGCGTCAATCCAGCCTGAGGGACCCAGCTCCGTGCTGGATCTGTGTTCGGGGTTTTCCCGTGAGCGTTGAGGTACGCCAAGTTGATCCCGGTGTCCACTATTGCCACAAGAACCCCAGAACCGTCCATGCTGATGCTGCGCAATTTGTCAGTACAAAGCAACTGCTCGACATCAGCGTCCGTGCCGAGTGGTGGCTTACCCGGACAAACGAGGCACGGTTCAATCACAAGATCACTGAAGACCCCGGCGACGTTCTTGCTGTCCCTGACTTCATCTATCTTCTTTTCATCAACCTCCGCCCGCACGACGTATGTCGATTCCTCCGGCTCAGCTTTGAGGTCGAAGGGTGCTAGGTTGTATATGCTTTCGGCCCGTGTCCTGGGAACTCGCCCAGGCATTGCGACAGCCGGAAAGTTAAGGTCATATGCAACCCCTGGCAGCTCAGGAACTGCAGCAGCGTCGAACTTGAATTGACGTCCTGCCGCAAAGGCTATCGCTGCAAGTTCTTTGCTGTGCTGCAGCTCTATCATTACCCATCGCTTTTCCATGTCATTCACCTATTCCGCTTCGTTTAGATCCAGACATCGAATCACTTAAGCTCGTTCATTTCAGGTCATGTTTTTGTATCGATCCCATAACTGCACCAATCTGAACGCTGAGTGCTGTGAAACATCGAAAAGCTCTTTGAAGTTGGTGTACTCGATCTCAACTCTGTCACTGATCTTAAGTTGAGGAATCCCAATCCATAGAGGTTTGCACTGCAGCTCTCCTTTGCAGAAAGGCTTACGACTTTGAATCTGAATGTAAGAACGCATCTGGGTCAAATTGGTTAATGAGTTGCTTAGAGAGCGGATCCAGAAATGTGTTGTCTCGTGAATCATTTGGATGATTAGCTCGCTTAGCTCGTTGATCAAGGTGGGCGTCGCCTACTCTTGATCTGATCGTGAATTTGCCTAGGATCTATTCAGTTTACAACAAACAACTCTGAAGAATAATAAAGATTTCCGTTACCTATTTACTTATATTGTCAATGTTGCCTTATTTTGTCAATTTAACGCTTCAGGAGCGATTGTTTCTCACTTCTGCATTTGATCTTCACCTTTGATCTTCGTTATTTGGCGATAAAAAATAGGGTATATAATGTTAAAATGAGACCTAGTTGATGAAATAAGTCAATATTGTCTTAATTTGGCAATCTAAAGTCATAAATGCAAAATAACTAGTTCTTCCCTTTTTTTATAGCAGATGCAAAGATTCATTAAGCAGCTCAGCTGAGCGAGAAACCTAAATAGATTCCGAATAAGTTGCTCTAATATTTTATTCAAACTCCTCAAACAACTTGCCAAGATTGACGCCTGCGATCATCTTGCTATAATAAAATTCTTCCTTTTCTTGAACGGCCTTTTGCAATTGTGGATTTGAAGGGCCGTTCTCTAACGCCAAATACGCCTCCATGAACGCCGCGAGGTCATCGGCTGCTTCGACGAGCTCACCATCAACCGGGTTATACCGGTCATCATTGTACGATACGCCAATCGCGTCTGAGGTCGTATGCTGCAGTCTCCCCTCGACCGTCACCTTGGAGGCGAACTCGTCCTCGGTAAACATGCGCATTTCGGGCTCCCACGCCTGCGGAATAAGCTTTGGTCGGTAAATCCGCCGCTGCATCTCGTCCCGTTCGAACTCCTTTACGAAGCGGTCGACGCCAGTAGCGGCCCTCTTGACGGGGCTGATGACGTCTTTAGTGAGCACCTCAGGCAAGTCGTGGAAGAGGCCGGCAAAGTAGTTATTGGTGCGCCGCCTGGGGCACGCGTCAATCGCAAGGGAAAACAGGTACGAAAGGATGGCAACGATGAGCATGTGGCCAAGCACCGAGGTGCGCGGAATGCGGTACAGTTGCCCCACCGCACCTGGAACCGAAGCCGCCCGCACAAGTCCACGAAGCTGCGGTAGGTCGGAAACAGGGAGAGCTTCTGTAGCCCTATCACGTCTGAGAGCGCCTCCTGCCGCCGTTGCAGGCCGCGCTGGATCTCGTCGATCTCGAAGTCGTTCCAGTTTTCGTGTTTGATGATATCAAACTCCCACTTGGTCGCATAGAAGTGGGCGGCGTCGAGAATCTTTCGGTTGATGGAGCTCTGTGGATGGAAAAGATAGGCCTCGAATCGTTCATCCAAGCCATCGAAGTCGGCGATGAGGGGCATAAAGCGGGTATGGACCTCTTTTTTCAGTTCTGTGAAAGTCTCTTTGTTTGCTTTGATCCGCTCAAAGACCTGAGGCTTGATATCCGTGAGAGTGAGGCGAAGTACTCAAAAAGCCCGCCTTCAATAATCTCGGTCCAGCTGAAGTCGCTCTTATTTCGGTGAACTTGCCGAGCACATAGGCGATGATCATCTTGTGCCCCTGTTTGTCGAGCTCAGTGAGTGGGATTGGACATAACTTGTCGTTCCAACGGCGCATCTCAGCCGCTTGAAAAAGCTCGATAAGGAGGTCTTTTCTTACCATGTGCGCTTGTTTCGATACCTTCTGTTAAATCCTCAACTATGAATAACTTGTCTACGCTTATTTTTGACGTCGCCGTGTGAAGACGGAGGATTTTGAGGTTTTTGAAACATTTTCTGCCGGCGATATCACGGTGAGAAAGGCCAATGATCCCTCGTATATCGTCTGATAGATTCGCGTGGACACCCGGTACGTTTCGAGAATGTATGTTGTAGCCGCATAGTTGGTTTGTCGTATCCCCTTTTTTGCATGGCGGTGCTCGTTTCGTTAACGGAGACCTAAGAAAATTCTCTGAGCAACAGGGTGACATTTTGCAGTGGAACCAGTCAAACAAGAACTATATAATGACGCATGAAGTCAGTGGGGTAGACTGGCGATTTTACAAGCATCCGCTGCCTAAGCACGTTTTTGATGTCTACATAAGTACTGGAAAGACGCAGAATTCGCCGATGTGGCAACCCATATTGATTAGGCGCGAATCGGGGGTTAATTGCCCTAAATTGACTAGAATGGACAATATTGGCAATATCGTGCAGTATTAGGCTTTATTTGCTACAGAAGCTTTAAGAAGAATAAAGTCACTTTTCTCGTGAGGTAATATCCGCTTTGGTATGATCCTTTCTTTCGCAGGCGGCATGGGAATAGGTCTGGTGTGGGGATGGCTTATTGGCAGTCTTGAAGGTCGTATCAAGAATCCGCGGCTGACCATCCCTGTTGTAATAATAGCAATTCTTGTCGTTTCCTTGGAGATATTCTGGTTTCTGTCTTGGTCCGTAACCGTACTATTTTGGGTCTCCTTGCTGTCAACACTCGCTATCCATCTATTCTGGCGTAAAAGGCTGCGAGAAGTCTTTGGAGTATATGCTATTGAACCTCAGGAGGTAAACGTATGACTGTGGACGCTTCTACCGTGCAACTTATCGGAGCGGGAAGCTTCGGAACTCTGATTGGATGGTATGTTTATTATATCAACCGCTATCGTAAAGGCACCGTTCAGCTCAGTGACCTAGCAGCCCTAATTGGGGTGATTGGGGGCGGAGCCGTGCTCGCGCTCTTTCCTCAGGGAACTGACCTTTTCGGGGCTTACGGGATAGGCCTTGCCGTCGGCTTTTTCACCTATTTCGTAGTACTCATCGTTCTTGTCAGCATATCTAAGCATTTTGACGCAGACTGGTTCCTAGACGGTCGACGGAGCCTGCCTAACGGAGAGGTGTATGTTCCAGAAGCAGGAACATTAGCCCCAGGAGGCCAAGCAATGAGGGAGAATAAACTAGTGCTGAAGGGAGATCATAAACAGTCTTAAACGTTCGTCCAATTAGCTCGCAACTTGCGCAAACTCAAGAACGTTTTCAAACAAAGGAGAATAAAAATGAAGATCATGGGTATGGGACTGGACTGCGCCGGTAACCGGCTTTTCACGCCAATGGATGAAGAAACCGTAGCGAAGGCCTTAAGGGCGGCGCTAGAGCAAAACGCGGCAAGTGTACGAAGTCTAACTAGAACCACAATGGGGGCCGCCGCATACAAAGGTGAGATCGAACGTATCACGCTCGACCTCGGCGATCCACGAGACGCGGGCTGGTCTTTTTTGGTAAACGGAGCTGACCCGCAGCGTGACGATATCGAACGGATAATGGAGCCGCTGGCCCAACATCGCGGTATGGCCAATATAAAAGAGCCTCTGCTTTATAACGGTGAACCGGCTGATAAGTGGTTTGATTGGTTGCAGGATAACTACTACGAGCTAGATCTAGAAGGGAAGCAAGTTCCTCATTATGTGTTGATTGTAGGAGGGCCCAATCAGATTCCGTTTCGTTTCCAATCCATATTAGATACGGTTGCTAGCGTAGGCAGGATCGCATTTGATACACTCGATGACCTCAAGAACTACGTCGAAAAGCTGATTCGGATTGAGACTGCGGCGGAACCGCTTGTCACGAAGGAAGCTATCTTCTTTGCAACTGATGGTGGCTCACAAGACCCTACATACTATAGCCGAAAATACATGGCTGAACCGCTTGTGGAAAGTGTACAGGATCGGCTAGGATTCGCAACTCGTAAAATCTTAGGCGATGATGCTAAGAAGATGAATCTAAAAGCGGCCCTCAGCGCTGGGAACCCCGCTCTCGTCTACACAGCAAGTCACGGGCTTCTCGCGGCAGGTCAACCAATTGATGTCCAAAAACGGTATAACGGCGCGATTTGCTGCCAGCATACAGGAGAACTTACCCTAGACTCACTCTTCTCGGCTGATGATGTGCCGCTCGACCGACCCTTTTTGGAAGGGGCGGTGTTTTTCCAATTTGCCTGTTTTGGCTACGGCACGCCTGCGGAAAGCGATTACACTCACTGGTTGGATGGGGTTCCTGAAAAATACACGGACTCAGACTTTGTAGCGGCACTGCCCAAGAGATTGCTTGCTCACCCCCGAGGGCCGATCGCCTTCATCGCACATCTCGACTCCGCTTGGCTGCACGCTTTCGCAGATACGGAAGCTCCTGACATCTTGGATCGATGGCACACACGGATCGAACCGTTCAAAAAAGCGGTAGATCAGTTACTGAGTGTTCAACCCACTGGCCTAGCTATGGCAAACATGAACCAGCGTTATAGCCTTTGTAATGCGGTAATTACAAATACGTACGATCGTGAACGCCGTGGTAGCCTGAGATGGACCCCGGAGCTTGAAGCCCGTTTCCTAGACAACTGGATCATCCGGAGTGACGCGCAAAATTATATGATTTTAGGCGATCCGGCTGCTTGTTTGCGAATATCAACGTAGAAGGCTTTGTAATTGTCCAGAATTGCACTAAGATCTACATTCTAAAGCATCTCGGAAAATGACTTAAAAAACATTGAAATTGAAATGAAGGGTAGACCAGCGGATTACGCAGTTTCGCACGGTTTTCCCTACAAACTGTATTACATTGGACTTATGTGTTTATAAAAAAAGACAGAGTCTGTTCTGCACGTGGCATTGAATGTTATAATGTATCTGTATGATTGCCTGAGCCGTCAATGATATCTAAATGTTATGTGCTCATGCGGTTAGAGTCGTTATTCGTTTTAGAAGCGTCATAAGACTTTAAAAAAGATGACTTCTGCCGTTCTAGATTTCCCTGCAGCAGGTCGATAATACTGAGCAACACAAAGCGTCCCTGCACATTTGAACTATTGTTGATCGCTCTGGTGATCCCCGAAAAGTCCCAATCTGTGCCGGTTGTGAAGTCATAGTCTAGAGTTTTGTAGAACTGAAAGAAATCGGCAAGCTCTTTGGTGCCGCTGGTTGAATCATTCTGTAAGAAGGAAGAGGATAACACAAGAAACATGCTAATGCACCGATATACAGGATCTTGTGCTTTTTTGAAAGCTCGCAGGGCGTAATCTCTGCCTTCGAGGTATCGCTTGGTGACTATCAGATTCTCTGCAAGATATGCAATGTCTAAACTTGATAGAGTTTCGATATTCATTAAATCCAACTTTATAGCCTTAGCGTAAAACTGCTCAGCTTCATCGTATCTATTCTCAGATTGCAGGAGATCTCCCAGATTACTCAATGCTGCTATATCAGAAGGATCCTTCTCCAAAACTCTTTCAAAATAGGTTCTGGCTTCCTTGAGTCTATTTAGCTTTTGGAGACTTATGCCTATGAGATTCAAGGCATAGGTGTCATCATCATCTAACTCTAATGCCTTGTTACCAAACACTACTGCCCGCTCATACTGCTGCAGTCTGAAGAAGTTGAGACCTTTATAAACCCACGCATATACATCCAATGGATCTAACTCTAAGTTTTTATCGAAACATTTTAAACTCTCGCTATACTCTCGTAAACAGAAGTGGGCTAAACCGATGTTACCCCAAGCCTTACTATCATTCTGATTAAACTTTACTACTTCTTTATAGCAGTCTTTTGCCTTAGCGAAGTTTTCCTGCATGACATAGATGGAACCCTTGTCCCACCATGCATCTGAATACGTTGCATCCAATTCCAAAGCTTTGTCTTCGCATATAATGGCCTCATCGTAGTTCCCGAGAGAGTAAAGGGCTAACCCCTTGTTACGCCACGCTTCAACACGTTCCGGGGTTTTCCTCGTGACTTCGTCATAGCATTCTTCTGCTTGTTCGTAAGACGCTAACGATGCAATGGGCGGATACATGTGGCGGTCAAATATTCCCTATGGTTGGTATGCAAAAAAACTGTAACACATTTTAAAAAAAACGACAAAAGGGAGGTATCACGACAATTTACACGCTAAAGTTATTGTGCCAATCGTAAATTCTATAACAAGCGGTGTTTTAAGTTTATGCGTTATTCTCTTCGAGCGACCTTTTTGAAGCGCTCTTTTGCCATACGTTCAGCATCTGCTGTGATGGTTACGGTATATCCATAGGTGCGCACATTGTCAATCTGTTCTGCAGAGAGCAATCCATCGACCACGTATTTTCCATCTTCACACTGCTTGGCAGTGTTGGTAAAGACGTCGAGCTGGTTGCGGTGTTGAAGTTCACGTAGTTGTTCTGCCGTGCGGGCAAAAATCTTAACGAAATAGCGGCTCATTTTTTTCCAAGGGCACGTTTCTTAGCCTGACTCATATATGACTGGCAACAAGTTATCCTACTTAGTCTTTCATCTTCCTAGTGACTTAGTCGAGAATTTTTAAACTGCTAGTTTCTTGTGCTATCTTAAGCAATAGATTATTTGTTACTCCTCCGATCAAAGTAGTGTGATCCGCACTACTCTTTGGTTATGACTGGTGAATTACGTGTTGTCTTCGAAAGATTCCCCAACTGCTTTCATATACAAAAAAGATGGATTATTTCGGGTCAGTTCAACACTATTTGTCTTTCTGTGATATGATTTCACCTATGCGTTTCGTGCATTTTCCGACTTTATCTTGATGCTTTGGCTCATCGGTCTTTCTAAGCGCTTTAGTCGTACTCAGAATATTGGTACTCTTACACTAATTTTATACCCTGCAGGCAAATACTAGCCTTCTCTAGAGACTAGGCGATCACGGCAGCGGCAGTACGTGTAGCATAATACAAAGTCACGTGATGCTCACAGCAAGACATAGCTCGGTGAGTGCCGCGTCAACCTCGCTGATAATATTCTGCATCTCGGAAAAGGCGGGAATGAACTCCTCTCCGAACTCTATCGTCCAGCCATACACCGGCGTGAGTTGCCCATCTGTTAAGTGACGGCTCCACGCATAATCGTCGGAAGTTGCAGACGTCGCATAAAGGCCAACTGCCTGCTTCACTACGTATCGTTCGCCTCGCACTTTAGCGAGCGCACGATTCATCCGTTTTGCTAGAGTGGTGAACACTTTCTGGTCTGGCGTTGACATGTATTCACTATATATTGTGTCCCCAGGTTCACCACGCTTCCTGTCATAAATCGGATTCTGGAAGTTCTGAGAGGGATCAACGCTTTGGTTATCATCATCGCCCCAACTATAGAGGATCAACCCGCTATAGCTGTGAACGTCTACAAAGTACTTTATGTTCTTGTATGTTTCAAACAAGTAGGAAACGTTCTTAGTTTCAGGTTCAGAGAGCGCAGCTGTTCCTCTATACGTTTCGCTTTTGGGATCGGTTGACGTTCCAATGCCGCTGCTCCAAAGGAAGTCAAAGTTGCGGTTCAAATCCACGCCACTTGAAGAATGGTTTGGGTTTCGATTTTTTCGCCACCACATGTCCGTGGTCTGACTGTAGTTTTTGCCGTCTGGATTGACGTCGGGGAACACAAAGATGTCTATGTTGTCGAGTATGCCGCGTATTTTCTTAGCGGTGAATGTCTTGTGGCCATAGCTAAGCGACATCTTGCCGAGATACGCATTGATAAGATCAACAAGCAAGTGTACGCAGACGTCTGAGCCCCCCCATTCTCGTGCGTGCATGCTGCCAGTAACGAGCACTCCATCTCGATCAGATTTCGCTCCGGCGCGAAGCCTTACGGCGTGCGAGGTTCGGTTCTCCCACGTCTTGTGGGGAAGCTCAATAAGCGTGAGTAGGTCGGGATGCTGCACACTAAGGTTTTTTAATGCAGATTCTACCTCATCTGCTGTCATATAGCCTTCAACCGCACGTGCTGAGTAGTCTTCGATATTGCGTAAAGCTTCAAAACGGTTCTCGCTTGAGACCTCTCGTCTGCGGGCATCTGCAACCTGAGAGAGATCGGTGACAACTTCGACAGCAAAGCCTTCAGCTTTAAGCTGATCGATCTGGTCTTGGCTCAGAATGCCCGGAACGCTAAATTTCGCAGCGGCCTCTTGCCGGGCGGCGCGAGTCTTAAGGTCGAGATCATATTTCCGTAGAGAAACTAATTCGTCTCGACTTTTCGCAATAATCCGAACGGAAAGTAGTTTCATTACAATATCTCCTTTTTTGTGCTTTTCTTGCGAGCTCTTTTATTGTAGAGAGATAACATCAGTTCCTTTATCTAGAAAATAATGGCGTAGCAAGAACAAATTTTATGTTAACGTTTTTTTTGGATGCTTTTTTGCAGATATAGTGCTTGTCGTTCTTTGAAGCTATCTTGAAGATTCTAACGAGATCCAATCTCTCTAAGAGATCAGAATTTTGCCGGCAATTGCACTCACTAAATGTGTGTTCAAGCTGCAGCATTATACGATCTTTAACTTCAGCGTTCGCTAACCTCTATCTCACGTGCGGTGAACGCAGTCGGGCGCTTAGGAGACGGGTCACCTCGCATGATCACCATAGCACCTGATGTAAGGACACTTGGACTAACTGAGCGCCCCTCCTGAATTACAGCAGTTTCGTCGGAGAGTGCAACATCTAGGCGACCCGACGGCGTCTCAACGACCAGCTGTAAGGGCCAGCTTTCCATCACGCGCAGGATTTTTCCCTCAACGACCTCCATCGATCTTGATCCTTCTCATCCCCTCCTGAAGAGACTAGATTTTTCAGCGTCGCTAGGTACTACCGTTGCCAAGCTATCATGTTGTCAAACACGGGTCTCGTTATCCGCGTTGCACTGTTCGGGCAGCCCCCGTATGCGTGGACGCCTAAAGCGTAGCGGTTCCCTCCTGTGTATTCCCACACAGGACTTCCGCTCTGTCCACCCATCGTGTCAATCATATAGGAGAACTTGCGGTCCGTAACTTCGGTTATGCGTCCTGCGTTGAACCACTGCGTTCCAAAGGGCTTGTCTGCTGGATAGCCGGAGTTGTTGACTAGAAGGTTCTGTAGGTGCAACGAAGAGCGCGCAGCGAAACCGAACCAGCCAACCCGGTTGCCTAGGTCATTGTTAGGTAGGATAATTGCTCCGTAATCATATTCCCAGTCTCTGCTCGCCGTCCAGCCCCTGACGCTGACGAAGGACGTAGCTACCTGCGAGCCGAAAGGACGGTTCGCACCATCCATACCGGGAATGACTTCGATCTGCCTTACCCAGCCCCCTGAAGCGTGCATGTACACACAGTGACCTGCGGTCATCACGGTGTGCGGCCCGATAAACCAGCCGGTACAGCGCCATTGATTGTTGTTTTGGTCAGTTATGAGAAGCTGGCAGATCCATCTCCAGGGAATTACTGTCGCCGGCGAGATCCGGACGCGATCATCAGCGCCGCAGACAGTCTCCGGCTCCACCTCAGGACAGCAGCCCGGGATGGCTTCAAGCGCGTCCGTGACAGGGACCGTCTTGCCTTCAACTCCTTCCAAGAGCGCCCTCG
>CAYHAB010000015.1:0-4089 GCA_964354505.1 uncultured Thermodesulfobacteriota bacterium | reverse complement strand
GAAAGATCATCTACTTTATATGATATAAGGAAGGCCCCTTCTCCCCTGGTATCGATGAATTTAGCAACCTCTCCATCAGGTGCCGTTGATTCCATAAACTCTACAGCTACTTCACCTATATAATACCTTGCTACTTTGATCTTTTCTGATTCCGCGATATATTCGCATGTTGGTATCAACCCGAAATCTTCTTTGTATACCCTTTTCGTTTTTTCAAGGTCCTTTACCGCAAAACAGATATGGTCGATCTTTTCTATCTTCATATGGCTACTTCTCGCCTTCCTGTCTCTTCTTCTCTTCAATGGCCTTCAATATCTTGTCCGGTGTGATGGGGTAATCGTGGAAATAGAAACCAAGGGCATTGCTGATCGCCCCGCAATAGGCCTGCGCCGCGCTCATGGCAACTGACATCCCCGCTTCCTTGGCGCCGTAGGGCCCGTTAGGATCAATGGTCTCCACAATGATAGTATTGATCTTCGGCATATCGATGGCAAGGGGCACCAGGTAATTAAGCTGCGTGGGGGTGAGGACTCGGCCTTCGTGAAACTGGAGGAATTCCGTGAGCATCCCTCCCTGGCCGCCCATGGCAAAACCGCCCTCGAACTGCCCCTGGATAACCTTCGGATTAAGCGCATAGCCCACATCCTGTGCCGCCCACGCCTCAATGACTTCCACCTTCCCTGTTTCGGGGTCAATGTTTACCTCCACAATGACGGTGCCAAAGGAAAAGGTCTCGCAGAGCTGGCCATAGGGGTTTTTGACCCACTCGCGTTTCGCGTCGACATTCGGCCAGTACGCCCCTTCGCCGCTGATTGCTTCATTGCGGGAAAGAGCGATACGAACAACTTTTGTGATGCTCATCGTTTGCTCGGGGTTATTCGTTACAAAGATCTGCCGGTCCTTCGCGCTCAGCTCCTCATCACCGACACCGAACTCGCCGGCTGCGATCTTAAAGAGCTTCTTTTTCACATCCTGCGCGGCGAGCCTCACCGCGTTGCCTCCGATGAAGGTTTCGCACATCGAGTAAGAACCGGGGTCGCTGGGCGTCACTTCCGTATCGGCATTGATGAGTTGCACATCATCCGGGGAAAGACCGAGCTCCTCCGCCGCTATCTGAACGATCATGTTGTCGTTGCCCTGACCGTTGTCGACAATACCGGTGATGACCGTTACACCGCCGTCTTCGTTCAATTTAATGAAGGCCTGGGATCCTCCCCTGATGCCCATGGGAAAACCGGTCTGCACTGAATTGCACCCTATGCCTATGCCGTGATAGAATGGAAGTTTGCCGAATTTTTCCTTCCATAGGGATCCTTCGCCTGTCTTCACGATCGTCTCCGTCAGGCCGCAGCTCGCCACGTAGGATTTCGTCGGCGTATAGTCCCCGGTCTGCCTGGCGTTGCGCAGTCTCATTTCGAGCGGATCGATCCCCAGTTCCTCGCCCGCCATATCGAGCTGGATGTCAACGCCGCAGGCGAAGGCCCGGCCATGCGTTCTGAACATCCCCCTTATCGGTTTGTTCGTCAACACCCGGTAGCCGTTGTAGCGGACGTTGTCCATACGGTAGGCCTGTTCCATGCAGAGAAAAGGGACGGAAACGGCAATGGGCCCCGTTGAGCTGTACGCCCCGCCGTCCATATGACAGGTAATATCACGGGCGACAACCCTCCCTTCCCTGTCAAAACCCGTCTTGATCTTCGCGATCATGGAATGTGCCTGTCTCGTGCAGACCGTATTTTCTTCTCTGGTGTAAACGATCTTCACCGGCCGTTGCGCCTTTTTCGCGAGAAAGGCGCAGATCACGTCGGCAGGCGATATCTCCGAGCGGCCGCCGAAGGCGCCGCCGATGGTGATCTTTCGTACCCTCACTTTGTTCAGGGGGATCTTGAGGACGTTCGAAAGCGGTTTCGCCTTCAGGTGCGGGCCGGCGTTGGGCATCCAGATCTCGAGGTTTCCCGCGTGATCGAACTGGGCTGCCACCGCGTAGGGCTCCCCCTGGAAATACGAATCCTCAGGGGCAGTAAAGGTATCTTCTCTCACCAGGTGTGATTTACTGAAACCTTTGTCAACGTCTCCCACGTTGATAAAGACATGGATATTGATGTTGTGCGGATAGACGTCGTGGAGCTGGGGAGCGCCGGGTGCCAGCGCATCCTCGATGGTATAGACTGCAGGGAGCACTTCGTACCGGACATCGATGAGCGAGAGCGCTTCGAGCGCCGTGTCTTCATCGACGGCGGCCACCGCGGCTACCTCTTCACCCACGTAACGGACCTTCTCGGTGGGAAGAAACTGCTGGTCCTGGGTGTATTTAAAAACACCCCACTTGTCGCCGCACATATCCTTCGCGGTGAGGACGGCCTTGACGCCGGGGAGTTTTTCCGCCTTTGCGGTATCGATAGCCACGATGCGCGCATGTGCATGGGGGGATCTGAGCACCTTTCCTATAAGCATCCGGGACAAGGCGAGATCGGCTGCGAAGAGGGCCTCCCCTGCTGCCTTGTAGGCCGTGTCGATCCGTTTCATATCTTTTCCGATATAGGAATATTTTTCCATGTTCTACCTCCCCTCGCTTGCCAGCGATCTCACCGCTTCGACGATCTTGGCATACCCCGTGCAACGGCAGATGTTTCCCGAGATGGCGCGGCGTATCTCTTCCTCCGTGGGATTCGGGTTCTCTTTGAGAAGTGCGTAGGCGGTAAGGATCATACCCGGACTGCAGAACCCGCACTGGATGGCGTGATGTTCTACAAACGCCTCCTGAACGGGGTGGAGTTTTTCTCCTTCGGCGAGGCCTTCTATCGTGATGATCTCTTTTCCCTGAGCGGCGACTGCCAGGGTGAGGCAGGACCGCATCGGTTGTCCGTCAATGAGCACCGTGCAAGAGCCGCATACCCCTTGGCCGCAGCTCTCTTTCGTTCCGGTAAGGTGGAGATCGTCACGGAGCACCTCGAGGAGTGTCCGGTTTGGGTAAGATACCACATCGTAGGTTTCGTTATTTACATTCAGGGTTATGGCTGTTTTCTTCATCTCTTTCATGTCACATCCCCTCCTTGATCCCGTCAATCGCCGCCTTTAGTGCACGCTTCGCCATGACGCTTACCATCCTTCGCCGGTACGCACCGGGCATTTGGAGATTATCGGCGCCTTCCGCATCTACGTATGCCATCTGAGCAATGGCCTCAACATCGGCTTCAGAGGGGAGATTCCCCTCAACTGCCGATGACGCCCCGTCAACCACTTTCGGAGCGGCCCCAGCGGCGCCGATGACAACTCGGCATGCGCTGACCTTCATATCGTCCGTGACAGAGACGAATGCCGCTGCGGACGCCAGCGGATAATCAATGCTCCCCCGGAGTCGCAATTTCCGGTAGGCGGAGTTGTAGTTGCCCTCGGGTTGAGGGATTATGATTTTTGTAAGCAATTCATCGTCTGCAATAGTAAAGGGCGCTACTCCGTTGCCGGTAAAAAGCTCTGCCATGGTGATTGTGCGAGTCGAGCCCTTCTTTTCAAGGACACACCGAGCATCAAAAGCGATGAGCGCCGGTGCCATGTCACCCTGGTAGACACTGAAGCAGCGATTGCTTCCTTTGACGGCGAGACATACGCTTCCGCCTCTCTTGTGGCAGCGTTCAAGCCCATTGAGCGCAATCCCGGACTGGTTATAGAACAAGCATCGCGTATTCTGGAGGATGTTGCCGCCAACTGTCGCCATGTTGGTGATCGTCGGTGACGCCACCTGGAAGGCGGTCTCCACGATGGCCCTGAATTTTTTATTGACGAGCGGCGCGCCGGCGATCTCTTTCAGCCGTGTATTGGCGCCGATGACGGTTGCGGTGCCGCCGATGTCTATGCCGACCATGTTCCGGAGCTTGCCGATGCTCATCACACAGGCGGGCTCAATGATCCTCAATTTCATACGGTTCAAAAGATCCGTCCCGCCTGCCATGATCTTTATCGTCTCTTTGTTGGTACTGAGCATGGACAGTGCTTCCTCAACATTTGTGGGTTCAAGGTACTGAAAAGGCGGTAGCCTCATAAATTCCTCCGGGTTACTGTTCTATTTCTGTTTCAGTGCTTTGAGCACCT
>CAYHAB010000014.1:0-4046 GCA_964354505.1 uncultured Thermodesulfobacteriota bacterium | reverse complement strand
CACCTGTTCCAGGGCCTTGTGTACACTGCGCAGATTCCCCATGCCGTAGTCGACGATAGCGATCATGATTGCTATTTCCTCAGCACAACAACAGTAAGCGCTACAGACGTTATAACTCTTTGCACCATGGCACTTTACTTTTCCCTCTCCCCAACTGTCGGGGGAGAGGGGTATCTGCTTGATTCATAAAAAACCCCCTAACGGGGGTCCCCTTTGACCTTACACGGTCTTTCCCTTCCCACTTTTTGATTCTCTTATTCCTTATCATAGTATGGGCGCACAGTCAATCGGTTTTCCGTTGGGATTTTTATCGTTGTTATCCTGCTCGATGATTTTTCGGGGTATTCTATTGATAGCAGATGCGCACCCCTTTGGAAACGATCCCTTACAATTGTCCTTCCGCGGTGGATGTGATAAGATCTTTCCTTTATATAAGGAGGGCATGAGGCGTATGGCCAATGAGGACCTCTCAAAGCTGAAAATAGATAAGGACAAAGCGGCGTTCCAACCGAGAAGGGGGAAAAAGTTTTTCTATCCAATCCTGATACTGCTGGGCCTGCTTTTGGTGTTGTTCTATATCCTCGGCGTTTTTACCCCCCCCATTAAGGTCCGGGCAGTTACCGTCACACAGATCTATCCCTCCCAGACCTTTACAGTCCTTAATGCGAGCGGCTATGTCGTCCCTCAGCGCAAGTCCGCCCTCGCATCCAAGGTAACCGGGCGCCTCATCTGGCTGGGGGTTGAGGAAGGAAGCCGGGTGAAGAAAGATCAGGTGGTGGCGCGCCTCGAAAGTCAGGACGCGAAAGCCGCCAAAGACCAGGCAGCCGCCAATGTGAAGGGGGCTCGTTCCAACCTTGAGCAGGCACAGGCCGAACTTCGCGATGCAACCCTTTCGTTGAACCGGCATAAGGTACTGCATGCAAAAGGCGTCATCGCCCAGGCAACTTATGATACCGTTCTCGCCCGTTACGAAAAGGCAAAGGCCGCCGCAGAGGCGGCAGAGGCCGCTGTGAACGCCAGCCTCGCCGCGCTTAAGGGCGCGAATGTTTCGCTGGAATATGCCCTCATCAGAGCCCCCTTTGCAGGGGTGGTGCTGACCAAGAACGCGGATATAGGGGATATCGTCACCCCGATTGGGGCGGCCGCCAATGCGAAATCGGCCGTCGTCACCATCGCGGACATGGATTCGCTCCAGGTCGAGGTGGATGTATCGGAATCGAATATCCGGCAGATCACTATTAACCAACCCTCAGAGATCCAGCTCGATGCCCTGCCGGGACAACGGTTCCGCGGCGTCATCCATACGATCGTCCCCACCGCTGATCGGAGCAAGGCGACAATCATGGTCAAGGTTCGGTTTCTTGATAAAGACAGCCGCGTCCTGCCCGAGATGAGCGCCAAGGTGGCTTTTCTCTCCCGCCCTGCGACCCCGGAGGAGCAACGACCTCGGACTGCCATCAGCCAATCGGCCATTGTGAACCGGAAGGGCAAAACGAGCGTATTTCTGCTTCAGGGGAACAGGGTAACGGAAGCTCCGGTGCGGTTAGGCCCTGCGCTTGGGGACATGCTGGAAGTCCTTGAAGGTGTGAAGGCCGGAGATACGGTCGTGCTGAATCCACCGAATACCTTGAGGGATGGTTCAAGGGTAAAGGTCGCAGAGGAGTAATTGAAACCGAAGGCGCCCATCGTCGAAATTATCCATGTAAGCAAGTCTTACCGCAGAGGGGACCGGGCCGTCCCCGTCCTTGTGGACATCAATCTTGAGATTGCCGAGGGAGAGTTCATCGCCCTCATGGGACCGTCAGGTTCGGGTAAGAGTACCCTCCTTAACCTGATGGCCGCCCTTGATCACGCAGATAGCGGCAAGATCCGCGTGGGTGGAATTGACATCACCACCCTCTCCGAAAGTGAACTGGCTGCGTGGAGGGCTGTCAACGTGGGATTCATTTTCCAGTTTTACAACCTGATCCCGGTGCTCACCGCCTTTGAAAATGTCGAACTCCCTCTTCTTTTGACCGGCCTCTCGCTTCGGGAGCGAAGGGAACATGCAGAAATAGCGCTTCGGGTCGTAAACCTTGCGGACCGGCTTGACCACTATCCATCTCAGCTCTCAGGAGGGGAACAACAGCGGGTCGCCATTGCCCGGGCCATTGTGACTGACCCCGTCATATTGGTTGCCGACGAACCGACAGGGGACCTGGATAGGGTTTCGGCCAAGGAGGTCCTCGATTTGATGGAGAGGCTCAATAGCGACTCTCACAAGACCATCGTCATGGTCACCCATGATCCCAGGGCCGCTGAAAGAGCAAAGGTAATCAGACATCTGGAAAAGGGGTTCTTGAACAATGTACATTCTCAAGATCCTCGCTAGAAATGTCTTCCGCCATAAGCTCCGCACCTCGCTCACCATCCTCAGCATTACCATAGCCATCCTCTCCTTCGGACTCTTGAGGACTTTCATCAATGCGTGGTATGCAGGGGCCGAGGCCTCCTCGGCAAGCCGTCTTGTCACCCGAAATGCCGTATCCCTTATCTTCCCGCTGCCTCTAGCTTATAAGGAAAAGATTCGCCAGGTCGAAGGTGTACAACAGATATCGGGGGGAAGCTGGTTCGGCGGCATCTACATCGAAGAGAAGAATTTTTTTGCCAATTACGCCGTCGAGGCGCAGAGCTATATGGCGCTCTACCCGGAATACGTCCTTCCTCCGGATCAAAAAGAGGCCGTCTTTCGCGATCGGAGGGCATGTTTCGCGGGGCGGAAGCTCGTGGAGAGATTTCACTGGAAAATCGGAGACATCATTACCTTGAAAGGGGCCATTTTCCCGGGCAACTGGGAGTTTGTCCTGCGCGGCATATACCATGGGAACAATGAGTATGCGGACGAAACCGCCTTCTTTTTCCATTGGGACTACCTGAATGAGGTCCTGAAGCAGAGGGGGTCATCCTTTGCCGATCAGGTGGGTTTCTACATGATCGGCGTGACAAACCCTAACCGGGCAGCAGACGTGGCCCAGGCGATAGACAAGACCTTTAAGAATTCACTGGCCGAGACCCTCACCGAAACCGAAAAGGCCTTCGTCCTCTCCTTCCTCTCCATGTCCAATGCCATTATTGTGGCGATCCAGCTTGTTTCTTTCGTGGTGATCATTATCATTATCGCCGTGACGGCGAACACCATGGCCATGACGGCGCGGGAGCGGATCGGCGAATATGCCATATTCAAGACGCTTGGCTTTCGCGGCTGGCGCATTGCCGGCATGATTATCGGGGAGTCCCTGCTCATTACCATGATCGGCTGCGTTTTGGGCATAGCCTTGACCCCTCCTGTCACGGGAGTCTTCGGCAAGGCCCTTGCAGCCTATTTTCCGGGCTTTGTCGTGAAGAGGGAGACCATTTATATGGCTCTTGGGGCCTCTGTCCTGGTAGGGCTCTCAGCCGCCGTCATCCCCACCTGGCGTGCGGTACACATCCGCATCGCCGATGGGCTGAGGAGGATAGGGTAATTAAGAATACAAGGATTCAAGGATACAGTCCCGCCTCGCAATATAGATTTAAGGAAGCGGGATGCCGCTAGCGGCAGGGTTCAGGGGTCCAAGTGTTTTAAAGATCTTCATAGATTGAGTGGCTAAAACCTAAAGGCTGGTTCAGTATCTTATATTATGGTCGATAATTTATTTCCTTGAACCCTAGAATTCTCCCGCTTTGCGGGATAGACCCCTAGAACCCTTACAGGAGTTGGAGGTATCATTGGGAGTCCCCTTTTCTTACAGTTTCCGTAACCTCTGGACGCGCCGATTGACCACCGTGCTCACGGCATCGGGCATGGCGCTCGTCGTATTCGTCTTTGCCGCCATTCTCATGCTGGCCGAAGGACTTAAGAAGACGCTCGTCGAGACGGGTTCGTATGACAATGTCGTTGTTATACGCAAGGGGTCCAATTCCGAAGTTCAGAGCGGGGTGAGACGTGACCAGGCATCCATTATTGAGACTGAGCCTGAAGTCGCCCTCGGGGCAGATGGCCAGCTGCTCCTCGCAAAAGAACTGGT
>CAYHAB010000013.1:0-7170 GCA_964354505.1 uncultured Thermodesulfobacteriota bacterium | reverse complement strand
AAGGTTGTCAACCCCGCTTGCCCTCGTTGTTACTTACTGACTTCCTTCCGCATCCTTGTGATAGTCTCTTTACGGTTGGGGGTGCCGAAGATCCCCGAGCCCGCTACAAAGATGTCGCCCCCACGGCGCGCCACCTCCTTGATGTTGTGCACCTTGATCCCCCCGTCCACCTCGATCTCGGCGTTCAGCTTCCGCTCGGTGATTATCTTTTTCAGTCGCTCGATCTTCACGAGCATCGCCGGGATAAATTCTTGCCCTCCAAAACCCGGGTTCACTGTCATGATCATCACCAGGTCCAGATCGGGTAGGATGTAGTCGAGGCTCTCTAGGGGAGTTGCGGGGTTGAGGGCCGCCCCTGCCAGGACCCCTCTTTCCTTGATGGCGTGCACTGTTCGGTGCAGGTGGGTACAGGCCTCCACCTGGACGGTGAGGATATCGGCCCCGGCCTCGATAAATGCAGCGAGGTAAAAGTCGGCGTTCTCAATCATGAGGTGGACATCCAACGGGACGCTCACCACCTTTTTGAGGGCCTTAACCAGCACGGGTCCGATGGTGATGTTGGGGACGAAGTGCCCGTCCATCACATCCACATGGATCCAGTCAGCCCCGGCCTCGATGACATCTTCGACCTCATCGGCCAGGCGGGAGAGATCGGCTGAGAGGATGGAGGGGGCGATCCTCTTCATCCGGTTGCCCCCGCGGCGGGCTGGGTGATCTTGCGGGCCATCTTTTTCAGCCTGTTGATCCGGCGCTTGTAGATAGTGGCCATCCGCTTGTCGCCTTTGGACAGGGCCTCAGCCCGCTTAGCCTTTATGGAAACAATTCTCTTCTTCAGATCCTTGATGTTCAGGTTCGTCTTCGCCTTCTTTTTGGTGCCTTTGTGGGGGTGGATCTCCGTGATCCCCTTGGCCTTGCGGATGAAGTCCAGGAGCTCTTCCTTCTTCATCCCGCTGACACCTTCGGCCCCCAGCTCCTTGGCGATATCACGGAGCTCCTTGATCGTCATCGTAGGTAATTGTTTGGCTAGGTCTTCCATATCCGTTCCCCTTATCTGTTTCTGCTAGAGATTGGCTACATCAATAACAGAGATTAGGGGAAAAATCAAGGGGCCGGGGTCAGAGAGTGTTAGAGAGGGTGGCATTCATGCCTTTAGTTCATTAACAAGGGTGGCAAGGAGGTAAGGTCAGCAGGTGGTAGCCCACGTATCCCTCAGCGTTGGCGGGAGGGTGGGGGGGTTATCATTAAAAAATCAACCCACACGTCGAAGACCCCTCTCGCACCCCCGGCGCCTAAAAGGGCTTTATGTTGTCCATGAATGGTTAGTATGGTACAGTTACTATGCATCCTACATCATCCTAGACAATTGAGAGGAATGAATCCGCATCGATGTATAAGTATCTGGTTTAGCTTAATTAGAAGGAGGTCGGGAAGATGTCAGTCAAGGAACACATGAAGCATGTGGACGGTAAGAAGAAGGGGGATATCACCCTTTATGCACTCAGCACCTGCGGATGGTGCAAGAAGACCAAGGGCCTGCTCAATGATTTAACTGTCGACTATCACTATGTGGATGTGGATCTCCTGGCGGATGCCGACAAAGAAGAAGCCATCAAAGAGATACGCCAATGGAACCCGCCGTGCTCATTCCCCACTATGGTGATCGATAACAACAGATGTATCATTGGCTTCAACGAAGAAGAGATTCGAGGTTTGAAAGCAAATGCCGGTTAGAGAGATATCTGCAGAGGCGGTGGAATCTGTGTATCAGCGTCTCAAGCGCGAGGCAGGGTCAGGCGGTTATCATCTGAATCCTGATGTCGACTCCACAAAAGATCTGGTCCGGGGGTTGATGATGAACGAGGCGAGATATGGCTATGGGGCGTGCCCCTGCCGACTGGCTTCAGGGGTCAAGGATGATGACCTCGACATTATTTGCCCCTGTGACTATCGTGATCCCGACCTTACCGAATATGGATCGTGTTACTGTGCCCTGTATGTATCAGGGGCAATCTTCAGGGGAGAGCGAACCCCTGTATCGATACCGGAGAGGCGCCTGCCTGAGCCCGAGAGGAAAAAGATAAAAGCGGGCGCTCCGCAGCGACATTTCGAGGGAGGAGGCACTTCGCTTCCCTACCCGGTGTGGCGATGCAATGTGTGCGGCTATTTGTGCGCCAGAGACGAGCCGCCGGAGCAATGCCCGATATGCAAGGCGAAGAAGGAGAGATTCGGACGGTTCATGTAAGAGAAAGACGTCCTTCTTAATACAGTTACCAGCCTTCCCATCCTCTTGGTACATGCAGGAGAGGAAATACGTATTGATATAATCCTGAATTATGGCAACAACACAGCTGACAGTGCAGGGACCTTATGATCTTGCGCTTTCTTTGAAGGCTAGGGCAAGCTTTTCGCCGAGGGCTGCGGAAGACGCAGCAGTGTTGCGGATGGCGGTGCGAATAGACGGGAAGCCCGTAGTGTTGGAAGTACAACAGACAGCGAACATGCCTGCCGTGCTTCAGGTGTCTTCCCCTGATGATGCGCCCCCGGAACGAATACAGGAAATAGTGGACTGGATTGTTCTCGCCGATCTTGACCTGCGCCCCTTTTACCTAAGAGCGGTGAACGATCCGTTACTTGGTCCTGCTACCGCGCTGTTTCACGGCATGAAACCGATCTGCCCGGCCACACTCTTCGAGATGGCGGTAGATGCAGTAATGGAACAGCAGATTTCGTTAACCGCCGCCCGTAGGATACGCTCCCGGGTAATCGAGCGCTTCGGTGAAAAGATAGCCGGACTGTGGGTCTTTCCGGAGCCGGAGGCGCTGGCGTTGCCGCAGGAACTGCGTGCGTGTGGCCTCTCGGGGAGGAAATCGGAATATATCAACGGGCTTGCCAGGAACGTCGCAAACGGTTCTCTTGATCTTGATCAGCTTAAAAACCTATCGGACAATGAAGTGCGTTCAATAATCAACGGTATCCGAGGTTTCGGCCGCTGGTCGGCGGACTATATCCTTATCCGCGACCTGGGGCGCCCGGACGCTGTACCTGCTGATGACCTGGCAGTTCGCACGATTGTCGGGAAATACTTTGGTGACGGCAGCCGCATGACGGCCGAACAGGTGGAACAGACGCTCAAGCCTTATGTGCCTTTCAGGGGGATCGCGGTATTTTACCTTTTGGTGTATCATCGGCTCGCGCCCGAAAAAAACTGAAGCGAGGAGGTAGAATTTTTGCTCTTGCGAAGCCCCCCCCAACCCTTCAATCAGAAACCGTAGTATTGTCTTCTCATGATTATTGTGGTAAGACTATCGGCCAAATAACTAAAGGAGACTTTCATGTTTTTTAAATTTCTCCCTAAGGATTTTGATTTTTTTTCTTTGTTTGAAAAACAGGCTGAGTATGCCGTCAAAGCGGCAAGTTATTTAAAAGAGGTGGTGTCGAAAGGCGTTTTAGATGAGGGGCGTCTTAAGAAGATGCACGATATCGAGCGCGAGGGGGATGAGGTTGCGCACGCTATTATTGCTCAATTGAACAAAACATTTATAACCCCCTTTGAACGCGAAGATATCCATGCCTTGACAAAGCAGCTGGATGACGTCATTGATATGCTTTATACGATTGCAAACCGGCTAAGGGTGTATAAAATTACGAGGGCAAATAAGGACCTTATAGAATTTTCTTCTGTCATTGAAGAATCTGTCCGTTGCATTGCATCTGCCGTCAAAGGGATGCGCAATGCTAAAAATACAAAGCCGGTCTTGGAGTCATGCATAGAGATCAACCGCCTTGAAAACGTCGGCGACTTGATGAGAGATAAAGCACTTGCAGAGCTTTTTGAAAGAGAGAAAGATCCTATCATGGTGATTAAGTGGAAGGATCTTTACCAGGATGCGGAGACCGTGCTTGATATTTGCGAAGATGTCGCTAATGTGGTGGAGTCCATACTGGTAAAGCACGCATAGTCTATGATATTAATCATCCTTTTTCTGATCGCCCTGGCGCTTGCCTTTGATTTCTTAAACGGTTTTCATGATTCTGCCAACTCCATTGCGACCGTTGTCTCGACCAGGGTGCTTTCGCCCCGTTACGCGGTTATGTGGGCGGCCTTCTTCAATTTTATCGCATTTCTCTTCTTTGGACTCCATGTCGCCAACACCATCGGCAGGGGCATTATTGACATAACGATTATAAATAAAATGATTATTTTTAGCGCGTTGGCGGGCGCCTGCAGCTGGAATATCATCACGTGGTACCTTGGGCTGCCGACGAGTTCATCCCATGCGCTCATCGGCGGCATGATCGGCGCGGCGCTGATTCAGGCAGGATCAAAGGCCCTCGTATGGAAGGGCATTATCAAGACGGTTGCTTTCATCTTTGTCTCGCCTTTTGCCGGTCTTCTGCTGGGATTGTTGCTTGGCATCTCCGTGTACTGGCTCTTTAGGAAAAGTACACCGTTGAAGGTCGATCATGTTTTTAAAAAAGGGCAGCTGGTGTCTGCTGCACTGTACAGCTTGGGGCACGGCGGCAATGACGCGCAGAAGACGATGGGTATAATCGCCAGCCTCCTTTTCAGCGCCGGCCTCTTGGGGAGCACATTTTATGTTCCTTTATGGGTTGTCCTCTCTTGTCACGCTGCTATTGCCCTCGGGACGATGTTTGGCGGGTGGCGCATCGTCAAGACCATGGGTCAGAAGGTCGCCAAGATTAAACCGGTAGACGGTTTTTGCGCAGAGCTCAGCGCGGCTATTAGCTTGTTTATTTCCACGGCATTGGGCATACCGGTAAGCACCACGCATACGATCACCGGCGCAATTATGGGCGTCGGTTCAATACGCAGATTGAGCGCCGTTCGCTGGGGGGTGGCTAGGCGGATAGTATGGGCTTGGATTTTAACCATCCCTTGTTCTGCGACAATATCCGCCTTAGCGTATAGCCTCGTGAGATTGGCCGGTTAACAGGGGCCATCTATGAAAAACATGCGAGGCTTACTACCAATTGAATTGCCTGAACCGGGGAAAGGTCACGGATAGGCGTACCTCTTTTTGCCTCACCAGAGAGATGAGGGGATCATGCAAAAGGCCCCTTCCCTTGGGGAAGGGGCCTTTCTTTAGGCACGCTTGAAAACCTTAACCCATCACGGTGCGCCTTTGCCCATCGCCTCCAGGACCAGCTCGGCGATGTCAGTGGCCCGGTATTTGCCCTCCAGCTCTTTTTCCTTGATCCCGTCCGACAGCATGGTGTAGCAGAAGGGGCAGGCGGTTCCCACTACCTGCGGGTTGCACGTGACCACGTCTTCAATCCGTGAGTGGTTGATGCGGGTGCCGAGGTGCTCCTCCATCCACATCCTCCCACCACCGGCGCCGCAGCAGAACGCCTTCTCCCTGTTGCGCTTCATCTCCACCACCTTCACCCCGGGGAGGGCATGCAGGATCCGGCGAGGCGGATCATAGATACCATTGTGCCTGCCGAGGTAACATGAGTCGTGATAAGCTATCTTCAGGCCCAGCTTCTTGGTGAACGCAAGCCGCCTCCGGGCGATGAGATGGGCCAAGATCTCGGTATAGTGATAGACATCAAACTTCCCGCCAAACTGTGGGTACTCGTTCTTGAGGGTATTGAAACCATGGGGGCAGAGGGTGATGATCTTTCGGACATTATACCCCTTCATGATCTCAATGTTCTGCTGGGCCATGATCTGGAACAGGTACTCATTACCGAGCCTGCGTGCCGAGTCTCCGCAACATCCCTCTTCCGCACCCAGTATGCCAAAGGAAACACCCGCCTCCTGCAGAATCTTCACCACTGCCGTACTCACCTTTTTATTAAGGTCATCAAAGGAGCCGGCGCATCCCACATAGAGCAGGTATTCGACATTGGAATCCTCTGAGAGGGTTTTCACCCCTAAATCTGCGGCCCAATCGCCCCGCGTTGCCAAGCCGATACCCCAGGGGTTGCTGTTGTTTTCCATGTTGCGGAAGGCGACCTGTACCTCCGGCGGGAAGCGACTCTCCATAAGGGCCATATAGCGACGCAGGTCGATAAGCTTCGACCATGGCTCAATGAAGACCGGACAGTGCTCGGTGCAGGCGCCGCACGTGGTACACGACCAGCTTGCATCATCTGCAATGACTTCGCCGCTGATGGGCTTCGCTTCGACCTGCGGCGCCTCTTCCGCAGCGCCCCCGGTTTTTTTCTGGGCCCAGACCGGAGCCATTGTGTTGAGGTGCGCCTTTAGATCCTGGATTACCTGTTTCGGATTCAGGGGCTTGTCGGTAAGGTGGGCAGGACAGTTATCCTGACATCTTCCGCAGCGCGTGCACGCATCCAATTGCATTAAATCGACCCACGTGAACTCCTCGAGACGATTGACGCCAAAGGTCTCCGCTTCGTCCATGCGCTCAATCGGCTTTACGGCTGCCGGCTCGAGGTTGCGCGTATAGGTGCTGATAACCGTGGTAAAGACATGCAACAGTCTTGTGTAGACGATCGATGCGATAAAAATATAGGAGAGGACAACGTGGACCCACCAGATGCCTTTATGCCAGACGAGGGCCGCCTTTTCATTGAGCCCTGCAAAGAATGTGCTGCATATCCACCCCACAAAGGACCACTGCTCCCACGGGGCGTTCAGAGGGGCATTCAACGAAGCAATCCTGAGCCCTTCAACGAGAAAGCCGGTTACCACGACGACAAAGAGAAGGAGCAGCACCCAAAAGTCATCGGGTTTGTTGTCAAGACGCGCAGGCCTGGTAATGTACCGTCTCCAGGCAGCCATCATGACACCGATCAGCACCGCGAGACCTGCCAGCTCAAGGATGAACGAGAAGGTGAGATAGGCAGCGCCCTTGAGGAGGTGAAGGCCGCTGTAGTGGTCAAAGGCCTCAAGCCCGGTCCCGATAAGCAGGATGACAAATCCCCAGAAGATTAGGAAATGCATTACCCCGGGGTAGGTGTCTTTGAGGACCCGCCAATGACCGAATATATACTGTATGACCCCCTTAATCCGTTCCCCTACTCGGTCAAAACGGTTCGCCTTGGTCCCATGGCGCCATAATCTGATTCGATCATAAAAGGCGTATACGAGTATGAGGACAGCGGCGATGGCCAAGATATAATTGACCATGCCGATATTCCCGATATTCCAATATAATGGCCTGCTTACATCCATTGCAT
>CAYHAB010000012.1:0-4411 GCA_964354505.1 uncultured Thermodesulfobacteriota bacterium | reverse complement strand
TGAAGCGACAATTCACTGAACCGTAGATCGATTACCTTTTTAAAAGAAGGAAATACCTCGTCTACGGCCAAGCCCGCGAATCGCTCGGAGGTCGCATACGCGATCTCGACCTGCGGATGACGGGTCAAGACCCTCATCAGCTCCTGTCCAGTGTATCCACTGGCGCCAACGATCCCTACCCGCATTTCGTTTCTCCCTTATACATTCATCTCCAACAAATAAAAAGGGGAGGTTAACCTCCCCTGGTAGGCTAACTTATCGTTTAGAATATTGAAACCTGGCCCTGGCTCCCCGCTGCCCGTATTTTTTTCTCTCCTTGATGCGCGGGTCACGGGTGATAAAACCGGCCTTCTTCAAGACAGACCGAAACTTCTCATTATACAACAGCAGGGCCTTGGAGATGCCGTGCCTGATAGCCCCTGCCTGGCCGGAAATCCCTCCGCCCTTGACATTAGCATAGACATCAAACTGCCCCGTTGTCTTGGTCAATTCAAAGGGCTGCTGTATGATCATCCTCAGGGTCTCCCTGGGGAAATAGTTATCAAAGGCCCTCTTGTTTACCTCAATAGTTCCTTCCCCGGCCCTCAACCAGACCCGGGCCACCGTCGTCTTCCTTTTTCCCGTTGCGTAATACTTTTCCTCTGCCATATTCTCCTCTAACCAGTTTATTTAAACTATGCCTGAATCTGTGCCGGCTGCTGTGCCTCATGGGGATGATTGGGTCCGGTATAGACCTTCAATTTTTTGAAAACCTTCCTCCCCAACCTATTTTTCGGCAACATTCCCTTCACGGCACGTCTGATCAACTCTTCCGGCCTTTTTGCCAGCAACTTTTCGGCGGTGATGGTCTTGAGACCCCCCGGATAACCGGAGTGATGGTAATAGACCTTTCCCTTGAGCTTACCACCCGTAAGTTTGATCTTCTCCGCATTCACCACGATGACGAAATCCCCGGTATCCAGATGAGGGCTGAAGATGGCCTTATCTTTGCCCCTCAGGATCTTCGCTATCTCAGTGGCCAATCTTCCCAAGATCCTGCCGTTGGCATCGATCAGATACCACGTTTTTACAATATCCTCTTTCTTCGCGTGAAAGGTCTTCATCCCTCTATCCTCTTTCCAAAGAGTGAATTTTAGAATTTAATATATTGAACCATTTTTGTCAACAGCAAAACGTGTGCCTGCAAAACGTGTGCCCTCATTCACTTGGCGAGACCTGATGCATCTTTCCGTCAGACACCTTGAGCAGGAACAGGCTCCGCACCCCTTCTCTATCGGAAGTGAAGCCTGTAAAGCCTGTGACACCGGCATATCCCTTGAACGAGAGCATGGTCTCAGGGCTCACGACGCCCCTGTCGGCGATGACCTTCAGGATAAACGCGGTCGTATCGAAACACAAGGCCTCGAGCAAGGAGGGGGAAGTTCCAAAAGTACCCTCAAAATCCGTCACAAAAGATCGCACCGCCGGGGAGGGATTATCCTTAAAAAAGCCGTCGACAAAGACTGCCCCCTCGAAGAACTTCTCGTTGTCGCGCACAAGCTCGGGAGAATTCCACCCGTTGTTCCCGAGCAACTGGACTTCTGTTATATCATGGTAGGCCAGTTGCGGGACCACGAGGCTTATCCTGTTGAAATCATCGGGGATAAAAATGGCCTTAAAGTCATAGATGGGCTTGGGCTTATCCTTTGGTCCCTTGGGTTGCCTGTACCTGACCATGCTTCTGATCACATTCCCAAAATCCGCTTGGTCATCGGTATATGAGGCAGCCGTCAACACCCTGCCGCCCAAACTCTCCACCTCTTGCTGGAAGAGCCCCTTGAATGTGATGCCATAGTTGTTTCGGGGATAGAGAATGGCATAGGAGCGTATGCCGCGCGTCTTAAAGGCGTATTGCACAAGGGCCTTCACCTGAGATGCATTGGTGATAGAATTTTGGAAGATATACGGACCCTTTTGCGTGATCCCCGGGAGGGGGCTCAAGGTTATGAGGGGGATCCTCCTCTGCGCGGCCTCTTCAACTGCCGCCGGGGTCGTGGAACTGAGGATGGGGCCGATAATGGCAATTGCCCGTTCCTTCTCCGCCAGGACCCTTACCCCTTCTTTGGCCCGGGCGGGATCCCCTTGGGAATCCCATATGACCAACTTGACCCGGGATGATCCTTCCTGCGGACGAAAGGCCCCCATGGCCAACTCTATCCCGCGGAGGGCCCTTGTACCGAAGGCCTTACCCTTCCCCTTAAGGGGGAGAATACAGCCGAGGACAATCTCCTTGCCGACACCCACCTGAATCTCCCTCCGCAGGTCCTCCACGAGGGGATAGAAATCTTCACCCCGCGCCTCCTTCATCGTTTCACGGACCAGCCCTTCGGCCTCTTCCTTTTTCCCTTTATTTAAATACGTCTTGGCCAAGCGGTACTTTGCATATGAAGCTATATAAGTTCCGGGGTAGGCGATCTCTATCTCCCGATACTTATCAGGAGAGAGGTCTTGATCAAGGAGTGAGATAATCTTCTTTCTCACCTCTTCTCCGAAAGAAGCAGGGGCTTCCCGTCGCGCGCGGGCATACCATGAAAGGGATGCCATAGGGTCGCCCGCAGCTGCATAGCCGTCTCCGAGGAAAATGAGGAGCTGTCCCCTCCAGAGGGGCCGATTCTCAACGGCAAGGAGAAGCTCCTGGGCGAGCCTTACGGCATCTTTATATTGGCCCGATTTGTAATAGCATTGGGCCAAAGACCACTGGGCTTCATGAAAACGGGGACTGGATGGAAAATAACTTAAGAGCCTTTCAAGCTGGATGACGGCGGTCCTGTATTCTTTCTTTTGGGAGTAAATCTCTCCCAGGAAATACAAGGCATCATCGGTGAGGGAGGTGCGGGGAAACTGGACGACGAAGTCCTCGAAATGCTGCGCAGCCCTGCCTAACTCTCCCCGTTTGTATTCATCATAGGCGATTTTGTAGCGTCTCTCGATGGTATCCGGGGCGGCGGTCTTTTCCCTGACCGTATCTTCATTTATTGTCGGTCTCGGCGCGCAGCCATACCACAGAAACGAGAGGACACAAAAACCGATAAAGAATATCGTTAGTTTTCGGAACACGTTAGCCTACCTCCTGCTTCACTTTATTAATGGAGACTAAACCTCACACAATGACGAATATCTCGGGCAGGGCCCGGTACTGCTCGTTAAAATCTATACCGTAGCCCACGATAAACCCCTCTCCCATCTCAAAGCCGGTATAGTCCACCTGGACCTCTACTTTCCGCCGGGACTTCTTATCCACCAGGGCGCACACCCTAAGCGAGGCCGGATTATGCGCCTGGAGATGATCTATGAGAAATGTAAGGCTCAAGCCGGTATCGACGATGTCCTCGACGATGAGAACGTCGTTTCCCTCCAGGGGGATCTCCACGTCTTTTTTTACGGTGATCTCTCCCGTGGACTCCTGTTGCGAACCATAGCTCGCTATCCTCATGAACTCTATCGCCGCAGGAATGGTCATCTCCCTGGCCAGATCGGCCATAAAGACGAAGGCCCCCTTTAAAATCCCAACAAGGACGACCTTTTTATTCGCATAATCAACGGATATCTCCTTGGCCAGCCTCGTCACCGCCTCCGAGATCTCTTGTTTTGAAAAGAGGAGTTTGAGCTCTTGTGCCATGCTGATCTTACAGGGCCGGCTGCAGGACGACGATGCCCAATCCGGCCTTCAATTCATCCCTGGTAAAGGAAAAGGCGCTCTTCTTTAGCCTTTGCACCCCCTTCTTCCCCTGGAGAAAGGTGTCAACGGGCTCAATAGGAAAGGTGCACTTTTCCGTCTTGACGTGCATCGGGATAAGCAGCTGGGGGTTGAGCTGGCCGGCAACCACTGTCGCCTCCTCGGGGCCGATGGTATAAAAGCCCCCCACAGGGATCAGGAGGACATCTATCGGGCCGATTTTCTGCACTTCCTCTTCACTCAAGACATGGCCGAGATCTCCTAAAGGGCACACCCGTATATCGTCCGCGGCAATGGTAAAAATGATATTGGGCCCGCGCTCTGCGCCTTGAGAACTATCGTGATACGTGTGAAACCCCTCGCAGACGACCCCTTTGACTTCCTGCCGCGCCGTCCCCCTGATGACGCGGGGGTTGCCGGGGAGGCCTTTGGCGTAATTATGGTCGGCGTGATCGTGGCTCACGAGGACGATGTCGGCCTCATCGGTGATCGGGGTGTATAAGATGCCTCCACCAGGCGTATAAGGATCCGTAATGATCTTTATCCCCGTGGCCGTGGTGATCAGGAACGAGGCGTGCCCATACCACTTTATCTCCATATATCCCTCCTCAACGGCGCCGTATTGAAACAGTGCCGCCTTCGTAGGAAGTATAAATTTTTCGTCATCATAAAGTCAAGGGGAACCGAGCGAAGGTG
>CAYHAB010000011.1:0-3983 GCA_964354505.1 uncultured Thermodesulfobacteriota bacterium | reverse complement strand
ACCGGCCCGGATAATTATGCCGGAGCCCCCTTGACAAGAGGAGCTTTGGCGGTATAAATCTTTTATAAATTCTCAAAAAGAGGGAGAAGAAATGAAGAGATGGTCTTATCTTGTGGTCGCGACGGTGTTTGTGGCGGCAGGGATCTTCAGCATCGCCCTGGCGCAGGTTGATAAGATCACGATTAATAACAAGTACCCCAACAAATTGCAGACCCCTGTAATCCTTTCCCACAAGGCACACGCAGACTATATAGCCTGTACCCAATGCCACCACACGTGGAAAAAGGAAGAGCGCAAGACGCCGCCGAAGTGCACAGAGTGTCACAAGGCGGATGAGATCGGGGAACAAAAGCTCAAGTCGGTCTACCACAAGCAGTGTCAGGACTGCCATAAGGATTTTAAAAAACAGGGCAAGAAGACAGGTCCTACTGCTAAGTGTAGCGGCTGTCACCGAAGCCCCAGCAAGACCAAATAGCAGGCATTACCGGAAAAAAGGAGGGGGATGATGCACAATCGTGCACCGTTATTCAATACATTTTCCCTTCGCCCAGTTTATCTCGGCATCGGACGCCCTGACATAGATAGGCCCCAAGGAAGCGATGTCATCCCTCTCCCCTCTCATGATGCGCTTGAGTCCGAGTTCAGCCACTGTTGTGCCTCTAAGGAACCTCAGATGCGGAGGTGCGAAGAGGGCTTGCTCGCCCAAGTGCTCCTTGATGATCCCGCCGTAGACCTCCACCCCATCCCCCAAAAAGACCGTCTCCTGCGGAGGGATCCCTTCAATCAAAGCAGAGGGAGAGAGGACCTGGTGGGGGGTTAACTGCTCCACTCCCCCCCCTTCCACATTTTTGTAGAGGGCGGTATATATCTCCCCCTTTCTGGCATCCACGATGGGACAAATAAAATAAGGGGTGAAGGGGAGATTGTGGGCCAGGGCATCCAGGGTGGGAATCCCCACCACTGCCATTTCTACCGTTAAGGCCAACCCCTTGACAACGCTCAGCCCTACCCTGAGGCCGGTAAAGGAACCGGGCCCCAAAGAGATGGCTATGCCATCTATCTGATCCAGGCCTAGTTCGGCCTCCGCCAAGAGGGCCTGGATGGCGGGGATCAATGCGGCGGAAAGGGTCCCCTCTCTAGGAAAGGCGTACTCAGCCACCATCCTTCCATCGTCTATGATGCCGAGGCCCCCGCAGGAGGTCGATGTATCGACCCCTAAGATCCGCATCACTTGATTCCCTGGGGCAGAATCCTCATGATGTCATAGTAAAAGATAAAGCCCATAAGCAGGATGATAATGATTAATCCAATCTGCTGGGCCAACTCCAGTTTCTTCACGCTCAAGGGTCTTCCGATAATGGACTCGATGGTCATAAAGAGGAGGTGGCCGCCATCGAGGATGGGAATGGGGAAGAGGTTTAAGATACAGAGGTTGACGCTTAAGATTGCAGTAAAAAAGATGAGGCTGAGAAAGCCCTCTTGGGCCTGCTTGCCGGCCATCTGGGCGATGAGAATGGGGCCTCCGAGGGCCTTCTCCGCCGGGATGGCTCGTTGGATGATCTTGACGATGCTGAGCACCGTCAACTTGGTAACAAACCAGCTTTGTGAGAGGCCCATGCCGATTGCCTTGTAAACGGGCTCCCGTTTGACGACAAACTCACCTGACGGAGCGATCCCGATCTGATAGGTCTTTACCTCATCGCCGAAGATGTTCTTGACTGTCACGGCTCGGGGAGTGGCCTTTACTTTGTTGACCTTTTCTCCCCTCTTGATGGTGAGGTGGAGGGTTCTCCCCTCGCTCTTACCGATTACCGCGGGGAGGTCTGCCCATTGGGTGATCTTCACCTCATCCACCTGGAGGATCACGTCGCCGGATTTGATCCCCGCCCCTTGAGCGGGAAACCCATTCGCGACCTCCCCCACAACAGGTGTGATCTGCGGAACCCCGATGCTGAACACCAGGGCAAAGATAAAGACGGCGAGCAGAAAGTTTGCCAGAGGACCGGCCAGGACGATGGCCATCCTCTTGTATACGGGCTGATAAATAAAGGCCCTCGCCCTTTCCCCCTTTGCGACCTCCTCCCTGGGATTTTCTCCCAGGGGTTTCACATATCCCCCCAGGGGAAAGGCGGAAATCATATATTCCGTCTCCCCTATCTTTTTACCGATGAGCTTGGGGCCAAAGCCCAGGGAAAACTTCAACACCTTAACCCCAGCCAATTTGGCAACGAGGAAATGTCCAAATTCATGGATGAAGATCAAAATCCCCAGTACCCACAAAAACGCCACGATATAGATCATTGCGACACCTCTTGTATGAAGTTTAGGGCCTTTGCCTTGGCCCATTGATCCGCCTCAAGGGCATCCTCCACCCCCCGCAGAGGGGTTGCTTGATGCCTTGCCATGGTCGAGGCGACCACGCGCGGGATGTAGTCGATGCCGATCCTCCCCTGGAGAAAGGCCTCCACCGCCACCTCATTGGCGGCGTTGAGCACCGCCGGCAAGGTCCCTCCGCCGTCGAGGGCCTGATAGGCAAGCCCCAGGGAAGGGAACTTCTCATAATCAGGAGGATCAAAGGTCAGATGGTTGAGTTCACCCAGGTTGAGCACGGGGAGGTCTGCCGCCAATCTCTTGGGATAGGAAAGGGCATAAGAGATGGGGATCCGCATATCGGGGACGCTGAGTTGGGCCACGATGGAGCTATCCATATACTCCACCAAGGAATGGACCACCCCTTGGGGGTGGATCAAGACCTCAATCCGCTCAGGGGGGACGCGGAAGAACCAGTGGGCCTCGATGACCTCCAAGCCCTTATTCATCAGGGTAGCAGAATCCACTGAGATCTTTGGTCCCATATCCCATACGGGATGAGCCAAAGCCTCCCGGGGGCTTACCTTTTTGAAGGCCTCAACAGGCAGGGTGTAAAAAGGCCCTCCCGATGCGGTCAAGATGATCCTCTTTACACCCTCTCCTCCCATGTTGCTTCCCAGGGCCTGAAATATGGCGCTGTGTTCACTGTCGATGGGCAAGATTGCTACGCCCTTCTCTTTCGCCCTCTTCATAACGATCTCACCAGCCATCACGATCGATTCCTTATTCGCCAGGGCGACATTTATCCCCTTTTCGATGGCGGCAAGAAGAGGAAGGATCCCTACCGAGCCCACCACCGCCAGCACCACCAACTCCACCCCTGGTAAGGTGGCCGCACGGATGAGGCCCTCTTGACCATATACCACCTCCACCTCCTCACCCTTAAGAGACGTGCGGAGGGCATGGGCGCGTTCCGGGTCGAGGACAGAAACAAGGCGGGGCTTGAATGTGCTGATCTGTTCGCGCAACAACGGGAGGTTCGTCCCCGCGGCAAGGGCGAGGACATCGAACTCCTCCCTGAATCGTTCCACGATCTCGAGGGTATTTTTACCGATGGATCCTGTCGATCCGAGGATGGCCAGCCGCTTCATGGTGTCCCGGCAAATATCTTGTAGATCAAGAAATAATATAAAAACGGGGCGGCGAAGAGAAAACTATCCACCCTGTCAAGCATCCCCCCATGCCCAGGGATCAAGGTCCCGGAGTCCTTCACCTTGGCCCCCCTCTTGATCATCGATTCCGAGAGATCACCCAACTGGCCGAAGAGGGCGATGCCCGATCCCACGGCGAGGGCATCTGCGATTGTCAACGTCGGGAGGAACAGGGCCTTGCAGGCGAAAACGGTAAGGATAGCTCCGACAAAGCAGGCGAAAAAACCCTCGACTGTCTTGTGGGGGCTGATCCGGGGGCTGAGTTTGTGCCTCCCCCACCAGGAACCGATGACAAAAGCAAAAGTATCCCCCACCCACGCAGCCGTCAAGAGCAAGAAGACCCAGAAGACCCCCTGGGGTAATCTGTTGATCAGGGTAACATGGGACAGCATGAAAGGGACGTAGATGATGCCAAGCAAGGTGATCCCCATGCGGTTCGGCAGCACAGAAAACTCCTCAGAA
>CAYHAB010000010.1:0-2793 GCA_964354505.1 uncultured Thermodesulfobacteriota bacterium | reverse complement strand
CACGGGGGTGGCCAGCATTCAGAGCAAATATGCCCAAAAGCAGGTCTTTTTCAAGGAGGGGTGGATTGCCTTCGCCAGTACCACCAAGTCCGAAGAACGGCTCGGCAACTTCATGCGCCAGCGGGATCTTCTTGGCACCTTCAATATGGATGAGGTGGCGGCACAGGCCAAGGCTAGCGGGGAAAAGCTCGGCGCGTTCTTGGTGAAGGGCGGTTTGCTCACCGAGAAATTGCTTCTTGAATTATTGGATTTCCAGATCAAAGAAATCCTTGCTGACCTCTTTACATGGAAGGACGGGGATTTTTTCTTCCGGAAACAGAAGGTGTGGGAAGAGGATGTGTTGGTGAGTTACACCCCCCTGGACGTAGCCTTGTTTTCCGCCAGGAGGGCCCTTGATTTTGCCACCTTCAGAAGGATGATCCCGAATAACAAAATCATCTTTCGCCTCCCCCCTTACATCGAGAAGGACAAGGAGAGGGCTACGGAAGGGTTAGATGCCAATGAGGTGTTTATCTTTTCCTTGATTGATGGCAATAGGAACATTGACCAGCTGATCAAATTTAGTGGAAACGACGAGGTTTCAATCATTAATATCCTCTATCGTCTGGTATTGATGGGCCTGATTAAAAAATCGAAGGATATCGGTATCTATGAGGATAAAGAATTTAATGAGGTATCCCGGTTTCTGAGGACATTTTTGGAGGTCTTCAGGTTGGTGTTGGATGCCTTGCGAAAGGAGTTGGGGGCTAGGGCAAAAGGGGTGGTGGACAAGGCCATGGGGCAAATGGCGGTAGAATACGGCAAGCTGTTTAATGGGGTATCGTTATATAAGGACCTACCCCTTGACGAAAATAAGATCCTCAAGAACATCTCCATCTACTATCCCGATCTTTCCGATCGGCAGATCTTCATAGAGGGGTTCTATAACTTGCTAAGGAATACGTTAAAAGAGATGGCTAATATTCTAGGGATGCCCCAGACGAAACGGGTGATTGCGGAGATTGGGAGGATCAGATGGGACATATATCGATTTTATACCGATTCACCTGTCAAGAGAAAGGTGCTGGAGGCCTTTGATAAGATCGTAGCCCAGTATCCCAGGTGATACTATAAAAAATTGAAAGGGGATTGGTCTATGCTGATACCCATGTACACGACGGATTTGGTCCTTTTCCTCAGTTTACTGTTATCTGTCTATGTGATTATTATTTTCGTCTTCTATTATGCACGGATGAAATATACGGGTGGATTGATTGAGTCGGTGATCAACTTGGTCATTTGCACTGTGGGTTTTCTTTTTGTCTCAGACTTTTCGCTTTTTTTGAGCTATCAATATGGTCTCAAGGTGGCCTTCACCGTCCATGTTATTTTCAAGATCATTGCTATGGTCTTTCTCTCGGTGGGGGGTATGAAATTTTTTGTCAAATGAAGTCTCACCCCTTTTCCATACAATACTATTGATTTTTGCCCCCTCTCTTAACATACTGTATTACCTATACGGGGGAGAGCAGGGATGCTATCAAGGGATGGGTTGTTTTGAGTTGTTTATACCCCCTCTATGAGAGTGTCCCTTGTTATTAACGCCGTAGCCTAATCGTTCTTCAACATCGCTGTTGTGACCTTATTGCCCCTGAGTTTTTGGCCGTCCATTGCTTGCCCACAAGGATGACGGCGAAGGAGTGGGGACAACCCCGTTGAGGGTATCATGAATCCCGCGATATTCAGAGAGTATGACATCAGAGGTTTGGTAGATAAGGATCTCACGAGGGAGACGGTCCGCGAACTCGGTAGAGGCTTCGGCACCTACTTCGCCCAGCACGGGATCAAACGGATCACCGTGGGAAGAGATTGCCGTCTGAGTTCCGATTCCTTTTTCGATGCCCTTCTGGAAGGACTGCTGGCCAGCGGAATGGAGGTTACCGATGTGGGTGTTTGCCCCACACCGTTGCTCTACTTTTCCATCGTGCACATGGAACAAGAGGGGGGCGTGATGATCACCGGGAGCCACAACCCTCCGGAGTTTAATGGTTTCAAGGTCTGTGTGGGTAAGGATGCCATCTACGGCAGAGAGATTCAGCGCCTGCGGGAGATCATTGAGAAGAGTAATTACGTCGAGGGGAAGGGGGCCCTTGCTCAGCATGATATCATCAGAGACTACCATCATTATATCCTTTCGAACATCCAGGTGGACCGCGAGATCAAGGTAGTCGTCGATGCCGGCAACGGCACCGGGGGGGTCGTAGGCGTACCCATCATGCGCGAGCTGGGGTGCCGGGTGGACGCGCTGTACTGCGAGATGGATGGCCGCTTCCCTAATCATCATCCAGATCCCACGGTGGAAAAGTACCTCATAGACCTCATCGCCGCCGTGAGGCGTACCAAGGCAGATCTCGGGATAGGATATGATGGGGACGCCGATCGTATCGGGGTCATCGATGAAGAGGGGCGGATTATCTGGGGCGATAAGCTGATGATCATTTTCGCCCGCGATATCATCAAGGAGCGGGGTGCCGGGACGTTCATCGGTGAGGTTAAGTGTTCCCAGACCCTCTATGATGAAATCGAGCGGCTCGGGGGGCGGGCCATTATGTGGAAGACCGGTCACTCCCTCATCAAGGACAAGATGAAAACGGAGAAGGCCTTGCTGGCCGGAGAGATGAGCGGGCATATGTTTTTTGCCGGTCGTTCTTTCGGATTCGACGACGCTATTTATGCCTCCTGTCGCCTCTTTGAACTCGTCGCTAAGAGCAGCAAGAAGGAATCACCAACAATCAAAAAACATTGTAGAACCAA
>CAYHAB010000009.1:0-2873 GCA_964354505.1 uncultured Thermodesulfobacteriota bacterium | reverse complement strand
AAATCAAAACTTGTTTTCCAAGTATCCCAGAGATGGAATACGCAGACCTTTGCTCCTAGACTTTCAGTGATTCGTAATGCGTCGCGAATGGTTCGCATTCCCTTCTCGAAATCTCGTTTCTTATCTGAGCTCAGATAGCTGCCAATGTCTCTGCTTGCATGAACAGATAGAATAGGCAGTCTCTCCCTTTTCACTAGGTCAATGATTTCTTCAGCGGTGTGTTTGGGAGTCTTGGTCCAATCGGACCAGTCGGAATCAGTTATTGGTGCGTTTTCGGCGTCCCATTCTGGTTCAAGCTGCAGCTCAAAACCGTCGACGACAGATTCGCCAAGTATTGTCTTCATCACTTCGATGGTTCCAGACAGATCATAGAAATCCTTGTTGCCAAACCCAGCTACAGGCGCGGTGGAAACTGAAATCAAGTTTACCATCAATCTACCGCTAGCTATTCAGGTGAAGTCAGTTTATAAACTCGATTCGAGGTCATACCCAAGAAGGAGCCTCGCTTTGCCACGAGCCCTGGATTGTTGCAGAAACTAGCAAATAGATCGATTACAAAGGAAGAACTTGTTCAGAAAGTCAAACAAGACTTTGACCTGCTTCCTGAGGTGCTTGAAGGAACCTCTTCATCAAAAGCCGCAGTCAGATACGGTTGTGCCAAGGTATTGATGAATCTGAGTGATGAATGCCCTGAAAGATTGTATTCCTACATGGATTCATTCATTGATCTTCTGGACAGCAAATACAGAATCCTCACTTGGAATGCTCTGGCCATAATTGCTAATCTTGCCAGGGTTGATGAGGACAAGAAGTTTGATGCCATATTCGACAAGTACTATGGTTTCTTGAATGAGGCATACCTTGTTACTGTGGCGAATGTTGTTGGCAACTCGGGCAAGATTGCTTTGGCAAAACCATACCTCATCAACAGGATAACCAACGAGTTGTTGAAAGTTGAAAATCTCTCGGTTACTCCTCATCTGACAGAGGAGTGCAAGAGAGTTCTAGCTGAAAAGGCCATCGAGTGTTTTGACATGTTCTTTGACCGAATCCATAACAAAGATAGAGTGCTTTCTTTTGCCAGAAAGTATGTTGGCAGCTCAAGAAAGACCTTGAAAGTGAAAGCAGACAAGTTTCTTAGAAAATGGATTCCGAAGCCATAGTCGTCGCGAGTCTTGTGGTGTGTGCGAAACAACAAACTGTATAATGTTTCAACTTAATGGCAATAGTGACGGAAAAAAGATGGGCAACTATATGGACTAATGTTTAGCGCCGCAGTGGGGGCATTTGTCAAGAGTCTCGTCGAATTGATTGCCGCAGTAGCTGCATCGGGCTTTGACGATGACTTCCTTTTTCATGACTTCCTCTCTGGTTGATTGTTGCTGAGTCTCAAGAAGCGGTGGGTTCTGAGTTGATCTATTCATGGGACGTCGCATTCTCAGGAGCAGAAACGCGACTATGATTATGGTGATCGTTATGGAAAACAGAAGAATTGGCAAGAAAGCAATCGCTATCACAGCATCAGCACGATACGACAATTATCTGCGGCGTTCTAATAGGTTTTTTGTCTTCATAATGAGACGGCGCTAAATTCAAAGAGGACAAGTCCGCCGGCTGCTTGGCTTCTCAGAAGCTTCTGTCTAGTCGCTCCTCATTGTTGTTGCTTTCGAAATTCTGTCATGGGTTTGTAGCTGATGACAAAAACCGCGACGATGTTGACAAACCAAATCGCAGTTGAGACAATTGAAAGGAAAATCAGATCAAATATCAGAAGCATAATCGGTATAGACAGTCCGAAAAAGGCGTATATGACAAACATCAATCCGGTGCGAAAGGAAATTTTCATGGTGCGCGGTGGGAGTTTTCTGCAATAGTAGAGTGTTTCTGCGCTGAGGTGTTGTACGAGAAGGCCGTTCAAATAGAAGAGAATTACCAGGAGGAGAAGCAAAATCTGGGAGTATGTTGCTGATGCTTGATTGAGTCTAGTTAGAAGCAAAATGATTGCCGTGTATATGAAGCCTTCAATCAGCGTCAAGCCGTTCATGATTGTTGTGATATGACGCGAATAGTCTGAATAATCTTCTACGCTTTCACCCATTGCAGACCACGGCTAGAGCTTAATATAATAGTGCTTTATGATTTTTGGTCTTGCTAGGGATTCCGGCAAAGCAGGACATGTAACTACCGTTTTGCTTGGCACGTGACTATGATGAGTTTCTGAGGATTGTGAAGATTCTTCGTCATAGTGCCTGTCAAAATCTACGTACTATAATCACGCTCGAAAAAGATTATTAGCTTTCTAATGCTATGGATTGATGAATCAGGTGGGCTTGTGTTGGACATTTGCAGGCAAGTAGAAGAACATTTGTATTCTCTTCATAGTCTGGTTAATCATGTGAAGGACATTGGTTCTGCCAGTCTCTGTTCGAATCCAAGAATTCCTTCCACAAACTACAATCATGCGTTCAGAATCAGAGCCTCAGAACCTGAAGCAGACAGACTGATTGCAAATGTGGTTAAGTATTATGAGTCCATGAGATTTAGTCCCTGTTTTGTGGTTTCTCCGACGACTCATCCACCAACTTTTGCCAATTCTCTTGTGAAAGCAGGATTTGAGCCAACTCTGGAAGAAGATGTCATGGTCTACCGAGGAAAGGACAAAACTTTCAAAGTCTGCGCCGACCTGAATATTGTCGTCAACGATGGAAGTCTGCTTGGTGTTTGGACTGATGTTTCAATGAAAGGTTTCGGAGTTCCCATCGTTTTCCGTGAGCCTCTATTAGATATGTATGGGAAAGCGATCAAATTCAAAGGAACCAAGTCTTATTTGGGATTTTTTCAAGGTAAGCCTGCTGGAAGCTGTGGACTTGTGT
>CAYHAB010000008.1:0-3232 GCA_964354505.1 uncultured Thermodesulfobacteriota bacterium | reverse complement strand
CACCTCCCCCCGCCTCCCCACTCCCCCGAAAACAACCACGTTGCCAGCGTCCCCAGCCACTCGAACAACCCGGCCCGCCCACCTTCAAGCCGCAATCAGAATCCCCAGCAGCGCCGGGCCGATCCACCCGATGGTCGGCGTGCAACGCGGTTGGGGGGGAGCGCTAGGGCAGCCTGCCCGTTGAGCGCCCCAATCGGTTTTGCGGGCGCAGGATTTGTGCTATCATTACCCCGGCGAATGACCGCTTGACCCTTGCGAGGGTTCAGACCTTTCGTTTCACTCAGGGCAAGCCCTTTGCACGGATGGGGACGAATGAACAGTGTGTTGACGCGACTGCGTAATCCGGCCCATGTCGTCCACCGAATCCGGCGCAAGCCGTCCACTGAATCCAGAGGATGCCGTCCACCCGTTCCGGCGCAAGCTGTCCAGCGAATCCAGCGCATGCCCTCCACTTTTCCGCCCGGATCGGAATCGGTGGACGACATGGATCGGATTGGGTGGATGACCTGCTCTGGAATCTAACCTGAGCACCTGAGCTTTTGCGGCGCTGGCTAATCTTCACACTGTGTGGCAAATTTGTCTCCAACTCAATTGGAGGCAAAATGACACAAGAAAGGTTAACCATGCGCAAGATTCAAGAAGTTCTCCGTTTGAAGTGGGCCAGCGGGCTTTCCAACCGGGCCATTGCCCGCAGTTGCTCAATCTCTCACAGTACGGTCAAGGAGTATCTGCAGCGCGCTGAATTGGCCGGCTTGCGTTGGCCGTTGCCGGAACCATTGACCGAAGACGAGTTGTTCAAACAAATCTTCCCCGAACGGTTGGCGGCGGACGTCAAACCCAAGGCCCTCCCCGACTGGACGCAAGTGCACGCCGAGTTGCGCAAGCAAAACGTAACCCTCCGGTTGCTGTGGACCGAATACAAGGAAGCCAACCCCGACGGCTTTCAGTACAGCCAATACTGCGAACGGTATCGTCAATGGGCCGCCACGCTCAACCCGCCCATGCGTCTGATTCACAAAGCCGGCGAAAAGTTGTTCGTAGATTATGCCGGGGATACCGTTCACATCGTTGATCCCCAGACTGGAGAGATCACCCAGGCACAGATCTTCGTGGTCGTGTTGGGCGCCAGCAGTTACACATTTGCCGAGGCCCACATCAGCCAGGAGCTAGAGCATTGGATTGGAGGTCACGTACGCGCTCTGGCCTTCTTCGATGGCGTGCCCCTGGTGGTCGTGCCCGATAACCTGAAAAGCGGGGTGAAGCATCCCAGTCGCTATGAACCGGACCTGAACCCGTCCTACCAGGCGTTAGCCCAGCACTACCCTGGCACTTGCGTTCCCGCCAGGGCAAGTGTGGCTTCGCCGTGATCCCCGCGCGGGTGCGCAAACCCCGTGACAAGGCCAAAGTCGAGGTTGGCGTGCAGGTGGTCGAGCGCTGGATCCTGGCGCCGCTGCGCAATCAGACTTTTTTCAGCCTGACCAGCCTGAACCGGGCCATCCGCCAGTTGTTAGGAGAGATCAATCGGCGTCCCAGGGTGCACTTGCAAAAGTCGCGCCAGGAGCTATTCGATGCGGTGGATCATCCCGCCTTGCACTTCTTGCCGTCCACGCCCTACGAGTTCGCGCGCCTCAAGACCTGCCGGGTGAACATCGATTACCACGTCGAATACAATAAGCACTACTACTCCGTCCCTTACACCTTGATCCACGCGGAGGTCACCCTCCGTGCCACCGAGCGGACGGTCGAAATCCTGCACAAAAACAAGGCGATTGCCACTCATCCTCGCAGCGATGCGCCGGGACGCTACACGACGCAGCCGACCCACATGCCCATCCGCCACCAGAAGACTCTGGAATGGTCACCCGAACGCTTCGTGCGCTGGGCGGAGGATATGGGCCCGGCGACCACCCAACTGATCCAGGCCGTGCTAGCCAGTCGGCTGCACCCTGAGCAAGCCTACCGCTCCTGCTTGGGCATCTTGAATTTGGCCAGTTGCTTCGACAAACCCTCTCTGGAAAACGCCTGTCAGCAGGGCTTGGCCGCTCAGTTGCTATCCTACCGGGAAATCAAGGGTCTGATCGAAAACCAATGCGCCAACTCATCCGAAGGACTTGCTGCCCATGATAACATTCGCGGCGAGAAGTACTATCAATAAATTTCCGCCGCCGACCTTGGGAGAGCCGAAAGGTGCTTTGCCCTCTGTAGGCCGGCTCTATCCAACACTCACCCATCTTCAAGGAGACTCACATGCTTGTTCAACCCTTGCTCGACAAACTCACGGCGTTGCGCCTGCCGGCCTTCCGGGAGGGACTCCAAGAACAGCTACGCACCGCCCAGTATGCCCCACTGGCGTTTGAAGAGCGCCTGGCGATCCTGGTGGATCAGGAATGCACCCGCCGTGCCAGCCGGCGCGTGCAACGCCGCACCGAGGTCGCGGCCTTCCCGTTTCCAGCGCTCATCGAGGACCTGGATTTCTCAGCCAGTCGCGGGCTCGACCGTCGTTTTGTACTCGAACTGGCCCAAGGTTCCTGGATTGATAACCATCTGAATGTCATCGTCGACGGGCCGACCGGTGCGGGCAAGACTTTTCTCGCCTGTGCTCTGGGAAATTCGGCCTGTCGCGGCAACTTCACCGTGCGGTACTTCCGCACGTCTCGACTGCTCCAGCAGCTGGCTCGGGCTCATCTGGACGGCTCGTCCTCCGACCTACTCAGCCGCCTGGCTCGGACCGACCTGGTCATCTTCGACGACTGGCTGCGAGATCCCATAACTTTGCCCCAGGCCCAGGATCTGCTCGAGATCATGGACGATCGCTTTGGACGATCATCCACTCTGGTAGCGAACCAGGTGCCGGTGGCAGAATATCATGCGCGCTTCCCGGACGCAACCCTAGCGGATGCCATCCTGGATCGCCTAGTGCATAACGCCCACCGCCTCAGTCTGGTGGGCGAATCCCAAAGGAAAACGCGTTCGATTGGACGCATGCCGTCCAGTGGAGTATAATGATTTTGCCAGTGCCGCCAGGCTCTTTTTGTGGACAGTGACAATCAGAATGGGTGGACGACATGAATCGGAATGGGTGGACGACATGAGCGGAATGCGCAGTGAGCGTTATTTGATCCCGATGTACTTCCTGACCCACCACCTTCAGTATTCTGAGAACATGCTGAAGGAGGCGGGGTTCAGCAAGGCACCTGCCAAGTGGGACGAATGGTTGGCTGTTGCAAAAGGG
>CAYHAB010000007.1:0-2711 GCA_964354505.1 uncultured Thermodesulfobacteriota bacterium | reverse complement strand
ACATCGTAGTCCATTCCCCTCCCGATAAGGAAGCGATCCTTCTTCCTTACCTGAATTCTCCCTTCATGACAAGTCCAATGGTCCTTAGCGGCGGTTTTTATCCGGGCAGAACTGTAGGATAAGCTCCCTGATGAGCTTGGCTGCAGCTATGGCGGACTGTTGGGTGGGGTCATAGGGTGGGGACAGCTCAACCACATCAAAACCCACCACGTGGAGAGAACTCAACGTGGAGATGAGGGAGATGCATTCGTCAAAGGTGAGCCCGCCCGGCTCAGGCGTACCGACCCCCGGGGCGATCCCCGGATCGAGAAGATCGAGGTCCACGGTGAGATAAATCGGGCGTCCTGCTGTGCGACGAAGCGTTTCTCCCACCTCAGAAAGACTCCCCATCGCCTTTGCAGAGAGCATCTCTTCTTTTGTTCCCGACCTAATACCGAGCTGAAAGATGTTTTCACTTCCGAGAATATCAGTGATCCTCCTCATCACGGTGGCATGTGACAAGGGCTCTCCCAGATATTCCTGGCGCAAGTCGGCATGGGCATCTAATTGAATTACGGCCAGGTTATGGTGATGTCTGGTCAACGCCCTGACGGCGGGGAGCGAGATGAGATGCTCGCCTCCGAGGAGGATGGGAAATTTTCCATCTCCCATCACGGTGGTCAGATACCCCTCGATCGTCTCCAAGGCGCCCTTCACATTACCCTGGGGGAGGCTGATATCACCTGCATCACATATCTTCAGGTCTTCCAGATCTTTGTCCAAGCGAGGACTGTAGGACTCGAGTCCCCAGGAGACATCGCGAATGGCCTGAGGCGCAAACCTGGTTCCCGGCCGAAAGGAAGAAGAACTATCTAAAGGACAACCTATGATGATGGAGAGACTTTTATCATAGGAAGAATCAGCGGCGAGGAAGGTGCGCGAGATGAACTCTAGCTCCATAAAGGTTCACGTACCCCTCTCTCAATGCTAAGACCACAGTACCACAGCGGCCAGGGCCGCTCCAATTTTCTCTACTTTATACTCTATGGCGATCGACTTTAAGTCTTTGATCTTCCATCCGCGAAGCTTCATTCCCTCCACGGCCATATTCCGGACGATTTCCTCAATCTCGCGTCGCTCTCCTTTGGCCGAATATTCCATGATCAACCCGTTCTGATTTTCATCCTCTGGAAGAGCTACGGCGACGCCGGCCGAGATGATCTCTCCGGGTACATCGCTGGTCAAAGCGGCATAGGCTGCCGGGACCAAGGCTCCTGGAGGAAGATCAATCGCGGATATCTGTCGACAATGGGGCGGAAGGATGCTTGACATCTTGATGATGTTCGTGTTGCCGATCCCAGCATGAAGCAAGGCCCCGTCAAACGCGTTGAGAGGCGTATAACCTTCCGACACCCCGGAAGCCAGAAAATATTGGGTAGGCGTTTTGAGGATCACCGTTCTTCTCCGTTCTTTACTAAGTTAAAGCCTGTTCGCGTTACCCGCGTCCTATCAGGCTGGCCTGCCGAACGGCAGGGAGTGGTTTTTCTGGTAAATATTCTTACCTAACGCGCCCAGTTTCCTCGGAGATGGACATCAGATCCCGTTCTATCTAGGAGATATGCCCTTTCGTCAAACCAGCACGTTCGGCCAGTTTTCCCGGGTCAGGTTACTCAACCGTCTCAAATTCCGAACAGATCCTGCAATCTTCATAAAACAGTAAGCACAGTATAAAAAGAAATTAGTTTAATAAACTAAACTGAAATAATTATAACATCCCTCCCGAAATTGTCAAGTGTTTTTTAAAAAATTTTTGAGAAATTTGTGATTTTTCGACAACTACCCTTCCTTACCCTCCCCGATCTTTTACGCCATCGTTTTTCAGCTCATTTTTCATAAGAGAACTGGGGAAAGATAATGATTGAGAGAGTATCGGTGCAAAAACTTAAATAATATCGATGTGAAAATTAAAACAGGCGAACTGGCCGCGATCACCGGGCTGAACAGGTTCGGCAGGCCCGTCATCGCCCCTGGCACCTTCTATGAAGAAAAAGGATCAGGAGCTGCGGGAAACGGAAGAACGGTCAATATTTTCGATGGCGGAGGTTGCGGGATTTGATGTGGCCTTGGCTCTATCGGATGATCAAGACAATCTGTTTTTATAATCCTGATAAGTAAATTCCTTAATTAATCTAAATCCTGACTTGTCACTCCATATTCCAATGCAAGGGTGATTCACGCCATTGAACATGGTTGTTTTTACTGTAGTGTAATGGATCATATCATCAAATATTATGTGATCACCCGGCCTTAATTCTTTATCAAATGACCAATTCCCCATATAATCGCCCGCAAGACAACTGACGCCCCCCATTCGGTAGGTTGGCTTCCCTGCCCTCTCGTCGGTAGCTCCCAAAATAACAGGCTTATAGGGCATTTCTAAACAATCGGGCATGTGACAAGTAAATGAAACATCAAGAATAGCAGTCTTAATACCATTGTTTTCGACTATATCTAATATCGTAGAAACTAAGTAGCCAGTTTGATAAGCAAAAGCGCTGCCCGGTTCCAATATAATTTCAACATCATACTTATTCTTAAAATCGATTAATATTTTAATCAAATGGTGTATATCATAATCCTTTTTTGTTAGAAGATGACCGCCGCCCATGTTCACCCATTTTAGCTTTGATAAAAACGGGCCAAATTTTTTTAAAAAAACGGTCAACACTTTT
>CAYHAB010000006.1:0-3181 GCA_964354505.1 uncultured Thermodesulfobacteriota bacterium | reverse complement strand
AAAGGGAAGGTTATCGAAAAAAAGGACATCGTTGGTAATGGCTCCTTTTGCCGCGACCTGCACGGCACCGCCCTGGCCGGTATCATCGCCGCTGGCTGTGGCAACGGCTTTGGGATTTGCGGTCTGGCCCCTGGCGTGGATATCGTAGTCATCAAGGCATGCCGCCCCATAACGGAAGATAAAGTGGCAGCCATGACCACCTCATTTTGGCTCTCCCAGGGGCTGGATTACGCCATCCTGCAAAAGGTCAGGGTGATAAACCTCAGTTTGGGAGGGCCCAAAGACCCTTTGATAGCGGAACTCGTCAAAGAGGCCTCTTCACGAGGTATCGTGATCATAGCGGCCGCAGGAGACAAGGGCCTCACCAACTACCCCCCCTACCCTGCAGCGCTGCCTGAGGTGATTGCCGTAGCCGCCGTGGATATAAAGGGCAACCCGTATGCCGAAGGGATCCAGGGGGATTTCATAGACCTCTGCGCGCCTGGGGTGGACATTATGACGACCACACCAGGAGATAAATACAATTTCTACACCGGCACCTCCATGGCCGCGGCCTATGTGACCGGGGCCGTGGCCCTCCTGTTGCAGAAATGCCCCGATCTAAAACCGAGACAGGTGCAATCGCTTATGGAGCAGTCAGCCAAAGACCTCGGGGCTTCGGGAAGAGACAAACAGTTCGGAGAGGGCCTCGTCAATGTGAAGAAGTTATTGGATTAAGATGCAAAAAAAAATAATCTTGAACCTTTTAAGAAGAACCGGTCACTCATGGATATGTGGTCTGTGCCACATAACTTAAAATAAACAATGAAGAAGGGAGGTAGGGAGTGACATGCATTAAACATAGCAACTTGGGTCTCTTCCAGAAACCAAAAAATTTGTCAAAAAATGAAGAAAGGGGAAAAGCAATGAATAATTTCAAACGTTATGGTGCGATCTTAGCCCTTCTTATGCTGGTATGCGCCTTTCCTGCCGGGGTGCAGGCGGTAACGCTCGATACGTCGGGCACGTGCACACCAGACAAAGGAGCATATGTCTGCAATGATGGCGCCTTCCAATTTGTGAAGGCTGGCTGGGCGACCAAACCGGTCTTCGCCATCGAAATGAAGAACCAATGTTCTCTCGTTAACCGGGATGGATATATGCCGGGATGGGGAGGTGGAGGCGTCAAATTTGAAGTAGTCTCTATCATAGGGCGGTACAACTACGACACCGGCTGGACCCAAGAGAAGATCATTCACCAGGGGGTGGAGATCATTGTTGAAACAATGACCTGCGCCAAAAACCCGTGGGCCTACGGGTATAACGCCGCCGGCTGCAGTGCACCAACTATCCAGAACACCGTCCAGTATTGTGGTGGGCCTGTCCCTCTCGGTGGTCCCTTTCCACTCTCAGTGCAATATATGTCGGGTGATCTCCTTGCGGCCCTGCAGGAGTGGGATAAACACAGGAACGATACTGATCCGCTCGCCAATTGGGATCCCTATGCCACGCCTTCGAGCTATTCGGTCCTGCAGATCACGTCTCCCACTTCCGGAGCGTCCATTGGTGAACATGCAGCCTCTTTCCCCCTCTCTCTCCAAAACCTACCTGCCACACCTCCCGGGGGCGTCGCGAAAAAAGTGCTGATGCGCTGGCAACGCGCGCAAGAAGTTCCCGAGTGGCAAGGTGACATACACATCCCACCGGGCACCTACGACTGGTTTACCTTCACCGGCCCCCCTTCTGAGGCATGGTCGAAATCATTCCCTCTTACCGTGGCCGTGGAGCCGGGGTACTTCGCCGGCAAGCCGGGGCACTACCGTGTACAGGTCAAACTAGCTAACGAGACCTGGTGGTCCGACTGGAGATCCTTTTGGATCGGGCAGCCGACCGTTGATGCAAAAAAGCTATCGAAAACACCTGCCATGGTCGCCGTGAAAAAGAACGCGCTCTCCGCTAAGATGCCCGCGGCCGCGATTAAAAGCCAGGGTACAAAGGGACAGGTCGCATCCTCTACCAAGATGGCCATCAAGCAGGCAGTGGTTGTCGTGGAGGGCCTCGGCTATAAGCCCACACCGACGAAGCCGGGCGATCAGGTCGACCTGATGATCACCTTCAAGAACAAGGGTGAGGTCGCGAGCAGCGCGGATCTTAAGTATTCGGTGAGCTGTATCGTGAAGAGCGGCGGCCCGGCCTGCGCGGTGGCAAGCACCACCCGCGCGATCAACAAGAGTATCCCGGCAGGGCAGACTTATTATGTCGAGCTGGATGGTGCGACCCCGGCAAAGGCGGGAACGTACGAGGTAACGGTCAAACCCGTAGGAGGCGCTGCCGACAGCGGTAAGACCATCACCATTGACGTGGGGCTTAAGATAAAGCCCACGAAGGGGGCAGTCACTCCGGTTAAGAAGCAGTAAAAGACTGCCCGCAAGACGTTATCGTTCTAATCAGTGAACGAAGTAAATGGGCCCCAGGCATTAAACATACAGCCTGGGGCCCAGCAAAGAATTTCAAGATGAAAAAAGGCTTTTCGGATCATGATAAGAACCTGGACACGTACGCAAAAAAAGACCGTAATTACCGCCGCTGAAAAGATCGGGCTTGCCCTGCTGACCTCCGCATTGGTGGTTTTGTCCTTTCCCCATCCTGATCAGGGCTGGCTGGCATGGTTTGCCCTCGTACCCCTTATCCTCGCCTGCCACGGCCGCGGCTTCACGGCTTCGTTCGGTCTCGGTCTCCTGAGCGGCATGGCAGCGGCATTCGGTATTTTCAGGTGGATGCTTGAAGTCCCGGGCTTTCATGTCTATCACGCTCTCATCCTTGCTCTTTACATCGGCATCTACACTGCCCTATGGTGCAGTGGACTTTCCCTTTTTTCCAGATCTCGTCTGCCCATTATTTTCATGGGGCCAGCGCTCTGGGTGGCCATTGACTTTCTCAAGGCCCATGCGGGATTTATGGCCCTTCCCTGGGCGACCCTTGCGCAAAGCCAGCACCGAGACCTTGCCCTTATCCAGACCGCAACGATCACCGGAGAATACGGTATTACCTTTCTTGTCGTTATGGGCAACATAGCCCTCGCAGGGCTTATCACCCAGCGAGCATGGAGGAGGGCAATCGTTGTAGGACTCGTCATCTGCTTCGCCCACATTGGGGGAGCCATCGCACTCTCGCAACCAGTGGCCATGCGAGCGCTTCGCGT
>CAYHAB010000005.1:0-6974 GCA_964354505.1 uncultured Thermodesulfobacteriota bacterium | reverse complement strand
ATGGGGGACTTCTACGAGATGTTTTTCGAAGACGCCAAGGTGGCCTCCAAGATCTTGGAAATTGCCCTTACCTCCAGGGAGAAAGGGGAAAAGGAGCGGATCCCCTTGTGCGGTATCCCCTACCATGCTGCGGCCCCGTATATCACCAAGCTGATCGAGAAGGGTCACAAGGTGGCTATCTGTGAGCAGGTGAGTGATGCCAGGGCGTCTAAGGGACTGGTGGAGCGGGAGGTCACCCAGGTGATCACTCCGGGGATGGTGGTGGAGGGGGATAATCTCCGGGAGAAGGAGAACAACTTTCTGATGAGCTTGTGCCGGGGCGAACGGGGGTATGGGGTTGTCTTTCTAGACCTCTCCACGGGCGAGTTCAAGGGGTGCCGGATAGATGACGATGATCTTCTGGTAGGTGAAATGGTAAAGAACAACCCCCGGGAGGCATTGATCCCCGAGGGGTTGCAGGAGGAAAAAAGGTTTCTTGCGGATTTCACGAGAGAGTTCCCCTCCATGCTGGTAAATGTCCTCCCTGCTTCCTCTTTTCAGGCCGAGGCTGATGTCGGCCCCATAAAAGAGCTCATGGAGGGGCTCATCCCCTCATGGGTGACGGATGAACCCCGTCAGGCCGCCCTCGCCGCCCTCTGCTATGTCCACGAGACCCAGAAGGCTGATGTCGGACATATCAAGCCACTTTCCGTCTATCGGATAGAGGATTACATGATCTTGGACGAGACGACGCAGAGAAACCTCGAGCTATTCACCTCGCTGGGAGGGAGAGGAAAGAGGGGCACGTTATTAGATATTGTGGACGAGACGATCACTGCCATGGGGGGGAGAAGGATCAGGGGCTGGCTTTCCTATCCCCTTGTTGATGTCGAAGAGATTGAGTGCCGTCTGGAGGCCGTCTCTCAACTTAAGGAGGCGCCCCTGGTGCGGGCTGATCTCAGAGAGTTGCTGGAAGGAGTCTATGACCTGGAGAGGCTCAACGCTAGGGTGATTATGGGGAGAGCAAACCCACGGGACGTGGTGGCCTTGAAGGTTAGCTTGAGAGCGATCCCGATGATCAAGAAAGAATTAGCGGACGTTACTGCCCCTCTGCTGCAAGAGATGAGGGGAGATTTGGATGAGCTCGATGAGGTGGCCGGATGGATAGACGATGCCATCGTCACAAGCCCACCCATCACCCTGACCGAGGGGGGGATCATCCGGGACGGATATAGTCAAGAGCTTGATGCGCTGAGGGGGATTAGCAGAAACGGTAAGGGGTGGATCGTCCAGTTAGAGATGCAGGAGCGCCAGCGCACCGGGATCTCTTCATTAAAGGTACGGTACAATCAGGTTTTCGGCTACTACATTGAGGTTACCAACTCCAACCTGGATCTGGTCCCCGAAGATTATACTCGAAAACAGACCTTAACCAATGCGGAACGCTTCATTACTCCTCAGCTTAAGGAGTATGAGGACAAGGTACTGGGCGCTGAGGAAAGGATTAAGGCCTTGGAGCACGAACTCTTTCGGCGCCTCCGGGAGAGGGTGGCAGGGGAAAACCGCAGAATTCAGGATACAGCTTCTGCTCTGGGGACAATTGATGCCCTCCTTTCCTTGGCTGAGGTGGCGGACAAGTATGGATACGGTAGGCCTCTGGTCACCGAGGGTGATGAGATCGTCATTGTCGATGGGCGGCATCCGGTAATAGAACGGATGGGTAATCTCGAGCCTTTCGTCCCCAATGACACTCGCTTGGACTGCGGTGATAATCAACTGATCATCATTACCGGTCCCAATATGGCGGGCAAATCCACCTATATCCGGCAGGTGGCCCTCATCGTTCTCATGGTCCAGATGGGGGGGTTCGTGCCCGCTCAGGAAGCGACCATCGGCGTGGTTGATAGGATCTTTACCCGTGTAGGGGCCTCGGATAATCTGACCATGGGAGAAAGCACCTTTATGGTTGAGATGAGGGTGACGGCTGATATACTGAGGGAGGCAACCCCCCGGAGTTTGGTGATCCTGGACGAGATCGGCAGGGGCACCAGTACCTTTGATGGCCTCAGCATTGCCTGGGCTGTGGCGGAATACCTGCACGATAAAAAGGGTCCCAAAACCCTCTTTGCAACCCACTACCATGAACTCACTGAACTGGCCATGACCAAGCCGCGGGTGAAGAACTACAATGTGGCGGTTAGTGAGTGGAACGGTGATATCATCTTTCTCCGAAGGATTGTGGAGGGGGGGACGAGTCGTAGCTACGGCATCCAGGTTGCCAGATTGGCCGGTCTCCCTGAAGAGGTTGTGGCTAGGGCCAGGGAGATCCTCGCTAATCTGGAAAAGGGGGAGTTGGATGAGAAGGGTTTGCCGAGGCTGGCCCATGTCAGGGGGGGCGAAAGGGAGCAGGGGAAGGATCAATTGAGCCTCTTTGGAGTGCGGGACGGACAGATATATCGGGAACTCCAAAAGGTCGATCCTAATCGCTTGACACCTTTGGAGGCTATAGAGCTCCTCTATCACTGGAAGAAGATGATGAAAGAGGGAGATTGAAGCCGCCGGATTTTGCCCTGGCCAGAAAGAAGATGGTTCAAGAGCAGCTTGTGGTTAGGGGTATAAAGGATAAGCGAGTCCTGAGCGCTATGATGAAGATTCCCCGGCACCTTTTTGTGGAGGAGGGACTGTGGCACCAGGCCTACGGCGATTTCCCCCTCCCTATAGGTCAGGGGCAGACGATCTCTCAGCCCTACATCGTGGCGCTGATGACAGAGGCCTTGGGTTTGAAGGGTGATGAAAAGGTCTTGGAGATCGGGACCGGTTCTGGATACCAGGCTGCCGTCCTGGCGGAGTTAACCGGACAGGTCTTTTCCATTGAGCGCATCAGCTCCGTGGCATCCAAGGCCAGAAAGATATTGGATGAATTGGGCTATGCCAATGTCCTCATTCAAGTGTCCGATGGTACTCATGGATGGCGGGAAGAAGCCCCCTTTATTGGGATTATCGTGACCGCCGGGGCCCCAGAGGTCCCATCAACCCTCGTAGAGCAACTGGAGGTGCGGGGGAGACTCTTGATACCGGTGGGGGATGAATATTCCCAGACCCTCCTCAAGGTGGTGAAAAAGGAGAGGGGATATAAAGAACAAGATTTAGGCGGCGTCCGTTTTGTGAAGTTAATAGGAGATCATGGATGGAAGGCAAGCTGATAAAAGGGCAGATAGGGGTCATCGGCGGATCTGAGTGTTCCCATGAGATATATGAGATCGCCCGTGAGGTGGGGCGTGAGATCGCCAAAAACGGTTTCTCCCTGGTTTGCGGCGGGCTCGGAGGGGTGATGGAGGCGGCTTGCCGGGGCGCCAAGGAGGCAGGCGGGATCACCATCGGTATTCTCCCTACCAGCAACAAGCTGGATGCCAACCCGTACGTCGATCTCGTCATACCGACGGGTCTCGGTCACGCTCGCAACGTCCTTGTCGTTCACGCCTCGGACGCCCTGGTTGCCGTCAATGGTGAAGCAGGCACCCTCTCAGAGATCGCCATCGCCCTCAAGGTGAAAAAGCCCATTGTGGGAATCAAGACTTGGGAGTTGGACGGGAGGGTTCCGCTAATGGAAGATGGACGCGAATCAATGGCCATGCTTATGGATATGCTTCGGTGATGCGGTTTACGGCGCTCTTTGTGCTTATTCTTTTTGCCGTTTTCCTTGGGTGCCGGCACCCTGGTGATGTCGGCTATGGCCAGTCTGGTGTCTACCATACGGTACAACGTCACCAGACCTTCTGGCGGATCTGTAAGACATACGGAGTGGATATGAACGAGGTGGCCAGGATAAACGCGATCAAGGACAAGAGCAAGATAGAGGTAGGTCAGCGAATCTTCATCCCGGGGGCCCCCAAGGTCTTGAAGGTTGATATTTATGTAGAAGATGTCACCGCACGAGAGAGATCAACAGCCGTGCTCTATGAAAAAGGTAGGTTTATCTGGCCGGTGGAAGGGACGGTTACGGCTACGTTCGGCACGAATGAAAAGAGGCGGCATGATGGGATTGATATCTCTGCCTTGGGGAGTACCCTGGTACGAGCCGCGGATGGCGGCAAGGTAGTGTACAGTGATGATAAAATGAGGGGCTACGGAAACCTCATCATCATCGAACACCAGGATCATTTCTTTACTATCTATGCCCACAATGAGGAGAATGTGGTGAAAGAAGAGGTGGTGGTCAAGAGGGGTGATATCATCGCCCGGGTCGGCAAGACAGGAAACGCCACAGGCCCACACCTTCATTTTGAGATCCGCAAGGGGAGCAATCCCTTAGATCCCTTGCTGTTCTTGCCCTAGAGAAAGGTTATCATGCAGGAAGAAGACGACGTTTTCGGGGCAGAAGAAGAAAAGATTGACTCTAGAGATGAATCCTTAGATTCCCTGCGCTTGTACTTCCAGGACATCAGGGTAGCTAAGCTTCTCACCCCGGAGGAGGAACAGGAGCTGGCCCAACAAACAGCGCTGGGAGAAGATGCGGCCCGAAAAAGGATGATTGAGTCCAATCTGCGGTTAGTGGTCAAGGTAGCCAAACGGTATATGGGACAAGGTCTTCCTCTCCTGGACTTGATCGAAGAAGGTAATATCGGGCTTATCAAGGCGGTGGAGAGGTTTAAGGCGGAGAAGAAGTGCCGCTTTTCCACCTATGCCGTCCTCTGGATCAGGCAGTCCATTGAAAGGGCCCTGGTAAGCCAAAGCAGGACCGTGAGGCTCCCTGCCCATGTGGTCGGAGATCTGAAAAGGTTGATTCGTGTTACGCGTTCTTTGACGCAGCGATTGGGGAGAGAGCCCCTGCTCGATGAGCTGGCAGAGGAGATGGAAGTAGAATCGGACTACGTGAGCCGTCTGATGCTGGCTGTGCGTAAGGCCACCTCCATTGAGTCCCCTTTAGATGAAGAAGAGCACTATCATGTGGCGGATATCCTCACGGAGGCAGAACAGCCCGGTCCCTTTTCCGTCACCGAGCAAATAGAGCTCGTTCAACTCGCCACCGCAGGGTTGGAACTCCTTTTCGCTCCGGAAAAAGAGATAATCAAGCTTCGTTTCGGCCTGCCCGATGGTGAGCCTATGACCCTGGAGGCCATCGGTGAGAAGTTCGGGGTCACCAGGGAGCGTATTCGACAGATCGAAGTAAAAGCCATTCAGCGCCTGCGCAAGGTCATGGAGGAGAGGGATTTAATTTTGCTGGAGGATGTAAAAGCTTGACGACCAATGCCACGAGTCCTTTCAATTGAACCATCATTAAAAGACAGTATGGTGCGATGCTGTTTCAAGCGCTGAGAAAAGAGGTGTTTGGTTAACCTTCCTGCCCTTGACTCCTGCCCTTGACACAGGGCAGTGATGGTGCTAAAGCTTTGAAAGGACGCCACAGTGTGCCCTCGTAGCTCAGGTGGATAGAGCACAGGATTCCTAATCCTGGTGCCGCGTGTTCGAATCACGCCGGGGGCGCCATCAGTCTTTGCCTATATTCAAACTATTCAGATGCCAATGCTGGTGTAACTGGCTAAATACAGCTGATCGCGTTTTTATTGTCCCATTCATCGTAGTTTACATCCTATGGAATATGGCTGACAGAAAAAAAGAGCTTCGCTGCCCCCATTGTGGTACGATAGTCAAGGAATACCGCAATCCCTTTTCTACGGTTGATATCATCATCGAACAGGGTGAGGGGGTTGTCTTGATCCTGCGGCTGAATGAGCCCCGCCTATGGGCGATTCCCGGCGGGTTTTGCGACTATGGGGAGAGCTTAGAGGAGGCGGCTGTGCGGGAAGCGAAGGAAGAAACGGGACTTAAAGTGGAACTTATCGAGCAGATCCATACCTATTCAGATCCCGGGCGTGATCCCCGCCAGCACAATATTACCACTGTCTATATCGCGAGGGCTCGCGGAGGGATCCTTCAGGCCCAGGATGATGCCCAGGGGATCGGGATCTTTTCCGAAAATAATCTCCCCGGTGTGCTTGCCTTTGACCATGCCCGGATACTTGGTGATTACTTCGTCTATAAAAAGACGGGGCGACGCAAATTCCTCTAGGCCAACCTCGCCAGGGCCTCTTTTATTCTTTCGATCCCTTCTTTGATGACTTGTGGGTCGATGGGGTAGGAGAGACGCAGATACCCCTCTGCCCCAAACTCGATACCGGGGACAACCGCCACACGGGCTTCATCTAAAAGGTAATCAGTCAGGTTAGTGGTGTCCGTGATCCGCTTCCCCTTATGGCCTTTTCCGAGATATGCTCCCACGTTGGGGAAGACATAGAAGGCCCCTTGCGGCTTGTAGCACGAGACTCCTTCTATGGAGGTGAGCGCCTTCAAAATGAAATCCCTGCGTCTCTGATATTCCTCCACCATGACCGAGATTTCCGCCTGGCTCCCCTGCATGGCGTCTAAAGCCCCCTTTTGGGCAAAGGAAGTAGGGTTGGAGGTGCTCTGACTCTGGATGCGGTTCATGGCTGAGATGAGCTCCTGCGGCCCCGCGGTATACCCGATCCTCCACCCCGTCATCGAGTAGGTCTTGGAGACGCCGTTGACGATGATGGTGATGGCCTTAACCTCCTCCCCCAGGGAAGCTATGCTCATATGTTGGAAGCCATCGTAGACGATCTTCTCGTATATCTCATCGGAGATGATGAAGATCTTATGCCGCAGAGCCACCTCGGCAAGCCCCTCCAACTCCGTGCGCGTGTAGGCGCTGCCTGTGGGGTTCGAAGGAGAATTGATAACTACTGCCTTGGTCTTGGGGGTAATGGACTCTTCCAGTGCCTCGGGGCGCAGCTTAAAGCCCTCTTCTTCAGAGGTAGTGACGATCACGGATTCCCCCCCTGCCAGCATGACCATAGGGGGATAGGAGACCCAGTAGGGGCCTGGAATGATCACTTCCTCACCCTGATCGAAAATAGCCTGGGCTAAGTTGTAAAAAGAATGTTTGCCTCCGCAAGAAACGATAATTTCGGACCTTT
>CAYHAB010000004.1:0-5243 GCA_964354505.1 uncultured Thermodesulfobacteriota bacterium | reverse complement strand
TTACAGGAGATAAGAGGACACCTGGGCCTTTAGCGTTGCCTTTCGTCAATTCGTTTGTTCCCCATTTCTCTCCTTTCCGCGGCGGAAAACTGTGGTGCAATGAGCTGTTAACTCTCTCGGCGAAAACCATCTTCGGATATCCCTTCTCCCCTATGAGGGGAGAAGGTGGAGGATGAGGGGTCACCGAAAAGAAATATTTTAAATTTTTTTAGCTGGTCCCCTCACCCCTTCCCTCTCCCCATTGACGTGTGGCGAGGGAGATATTTGAATTACGGGACGGTCTCCGAAGAGGCGGGGTGAAATGTGTGTGTGGCGCGTTTATTTTTCCTGGAAGGCGTCTTTGATTAATTCTATATCCGGGCCTGAAGGGGTCAGGTGGATGGCCACCACATCGAACCGTGCAGGGATATCCTCCTTCAAATGGCGCGCTGCCATGTAGGCCCTCGCAACCAGCATGAGCTTTTCCTGTTTAAAGCGATCCACTGCATCCTGGGGGAGGCCGAATGCTGATGAGCTGCGGGCCTTGATCTCAACGAAGACCAAGGTATCCCCCTCACGGGCGATGAGATCGATCTCCCCCAAAGGGCAATGGTAGTTCCTCTCGATGACCTTGAAGCCCCTCTTTTTGAGATACTTAACGGCGAGGTCTTCTCCCCTAAACCCCAGGGCCTTTCTGGTATCCTCCATTCCCAACCTCTAGATGTTCTTTGACCCCTTTAAAGGTCCTTCGGTGGATCTCACAACAGCCGTACGTGCGGATGGCCTCACGATGTGCCCGGGTAGGATACCCCTTGTGGCGGGCGAAATTGTAAAGGGGATAGGCACGGTGGTATTCCATCATCAGCCGGTCCCGGGTGACCTTGGCCACGATGGAGGCCGCAGCGATGCAGGGACAGTAGGCGTCACCCCTCTTGATTACCTGTTGGGGGAGGTCGAGGGGGATAGGATTAATACCATCGATGAGTAGAAGATCGGGTGCTGGATCGAGGTTCAAGACCGCTTCCTTCATGGCACTGAGGGTGGCTTGCAGGATGTTATGCCTCTCGATCTCCCGAGGACCTACAATCCCCACCCCCCAACTGAGGGCGCGGGAGGTAATAATCTGATAGAGCTTTTCTCGTTGTCGAGGGGTAAGAAGCTTGGAGTCACGGACCCCGGGAATTTCATCGCCCGGCCTGATAATAACCGCGCCTGCTACTACGGGGCCAGCCAGGGGGCCCCTCCCCGCTTCATCCACCCCCGCCATCCACCGATACCCCTGGGTGCTGATCAATTCCTCTATAGCCCGTTGTATCGCTACCTGGTCGGGGGTTGCTGGCCGTCCCTTGCGCATTACCTTACTGCTGTCTTTGCTCCTTAATCCGGGCCGTTTTTCCCTTCCGACCGCGCAGGTAGTAGAGACGACTGCGTCGGACACGGCCCTTGCTCACCACCTCTATCTTGTCAATGTAGGGTGAGTGCAGGGGGAAGATCCGCTCTACCCCGATTCCGTAGGATATTTTCCGTACGGCAAAGGTGCCCCGGATGTTTCCCCTCCGCTTGCGGATGACCACCCCCTCGAATACCTGGATTCTTTCTTTATCCCCTTCCTGGATCTTGAAATTGACCTTTATGGTATCCCCTGGTTTGAAAGCCGGGATATCCATGCGCAACTGCTCTTTTTCGAGATACTCCATAGCATTCATCTTACTTCTCCTCCCAAGAGTCGGTCTAGGATAATGCCAGCCGCCGTTCGGACAGACAGATGATTATACCCTTTTCCTTCTATTGGTTCCAGTACATAATTAGATTTTTCAACCATTTCTCGTGTCAGCCCCCACCCCGTGCCGAAGAGGAGGAGATACGGGCCATCTGCCCCTTTGCGGAGGAGTTCGGCCATCTCTCCATAGGACCGCGTCTTGGCGTAGCGCCTGGCCGCTGTGGCCACCGTCTTCGCCCTGCGGCCTTCCTCTTGTTCAATCCCTGTTAGGACCTCCTCCAGGTCATCGGCCATCCTTACCAGAGAGAGGGCCTCTTTCCTGGTAGGGTTGTATTGGGCCCCCCACCCCGTCACCCAGTGATCGATCAGCCGCCTGGCCAGTTCTTGCTGCGATCGCAGAGGGGTGACTACATAGAACGTATCCACTCCATACGTCCTGGCCAGCCGTGCCAAGTCATGGATATCAAGGGTGGTCAGGGCGGTAGCGATCACCTTCTCCTGCCTGTCGTAGACAGGATAGTGAATGAGGGCGATGTGTATAGTCACCGGGGTCTCCCAATTTTCCCCCTTGTCCCAGATGCCCCCTTGAGCTCGTCGCAGAACGCCTGATCCTCTTTGGAAAGCTCCGCATCGGTGAGCAGATCAGGTCTCCTCTCACAAGTCTTCCGCAAGGACTCCCGTCTCCTCCATTGTTCGATGGTCTGATGATCGCCGGAGAGGAGGACCTCGGGGACCTTTCTCCCTTCAAATTCCCTTGGCCGGGTATACTGGGGATATTCGAGCAACCCCTGAGAAAAGGAATCTTCCTCGCTCGAACCTTTATCTCCGAGGACCCCCGGAATCAGCCGGGAGACGGCATCAACTACCACGAGGGCAGCCGGCTCCCCTCCGGTAAGGACGTAATCACCAATGGAGATTTCCTCATCCACAACGTCCCTCACCCGCTCATCTACCCCTTCGTATCTCCCACAGACCAGGACGATGCGGGATACGTGAGCGAGTCTCTTCGCCACTTCCTGCCTTAAGGGATTGCCCTGGGGGGTCATCAAGATGACCCATGCCTCCGGATGCCGAGACCTGATGGCCTTGATTCCCCTGATGATGGGTTCCGGCTTCATGATCATCCCCTTGCCCCCACCGTAGGGGTAATCATCGGTTACCCGGTGTCTTCCCTCGGCATAGTCCCGGATGTTGGTGAGATTAACCGTAATCACTCCCTCTTCACAGGCCTTGCCGATGATACTCTCCTTCAGAGGAGAGAGAAACATCTCGGGGAAGAGGGTGAGGATGTCAAAGATCATCTTCTTCTAAAAGCCCCTTGAGGGGGCGAATGACCATCGTGCGGGCGTCCTTCTCTATCGTAATGACTACATCTTTTGTGGCAGGGATCAAAAACTCTTTCTTTCCCTTCTTCACCACATAGACGTCATTGCTCCCGGTGTGTAGAATCTCCGTTACCTTTCCCACATCACCCCCTTGTTCCGTGACAACCCGCATTCCCATGATCTCATGCCAGTAATACTCATCTTCTTCAAGGGGTGGGAGCTCTGAGGGATCAACGAGGACCAGATGTCCTCTCAGTTTCTCCGCCTCTTCTTTATTCCGGATCCCCTCCAACTGGACCAGGATAAATTGTTTGTGAGGACGCACCTTGCTGGGACGATAGAGTCGAGGACTACCCTTATCCCCTTGGATAAATATCATCTGATAGCGGGAGAAAAAATGGGGATTTTCAGGATTGAAGTATTCAATTCTGATCTCCCCTTTCACGCCATGAGGCCTCGACACCCTCCCAATGACGATCAGGTTTTCTCCCACAACCTTCTGACTTTTACTACTCTAGGATCTCAAGAACGGCCCGTTTATTGCTCTTGGCGGAGGCAGCGCTCAAAATAGTCCGCATAGACCTGGCTGTTCTACCCTGTTTGCCTATGATCTTACCTAGATCCTCCTTGGCTACCGAGAGCTCAATTACGGATGTCCTCTCGCCTTCGATTTCGGTCACTCTCACTGCGTCGGGATTGTCCACCAAAGCCTTGGCAATCATCTCAATTAGCTCTTTCATGTTCCGACCTCCTTCTGTGATTCAACTCCTAGACCGTCCTCGTACCCCTCCTAGCCTGTTTTTAGGCGATCTTGTTGATCTCTATGCCTACCCGCTTCAATAATTGGGCTACCGTTGGAGTAGTCTGCGCACCTTTCTGAAGCCATTCCGTCACTCTTTCCTTGTCAACGGAGATACTCGGTGGGTCTTGTTTGGGATCGTACGTGCCGATCTTTTCGATAAACCTCCCATTCCGCGGAGCCCGCGCATCAGTCACCATAATGCGATAAAACGGCTTCTTCTTTGTACCAAACCGTGCCAGTCTGATTTTCACCGCCATTTTTTCTTCTCACCTCCCTCCTGCTCGGATTGTCATTAAACGGGGAGCATGTTGGGTAAGACTCCCCTGCCTCCCTTTTTGCTGAACTGCTTGATCATCTTTTTCATCATAGCAAACTGTTTGAGAAGCTTGTTGACGTCCTGCACCGTAGTTCCGCTCCCTTGGGCGATGCGTAACCTCCTTCTTCCGTTAATGATGCGTGGGTTTCTCCTTTCCGCATTGGTCATGGAGTTAACAATAGCTTCCAAACGCACCAGGTGCCGCTCGTCCGGTCGAAGGGCCTTGATTCCCTTGAGCTTGCCCAATCCCGGGATCATCCCCAGTATATCCTCGAGGGGCCCCATCTTTTTGATCTGATGCAGCTGATCCCGGAAGTCCTCCAAGGTGAACTCATCTCTCCTCAGCTTCTTCTCTAAGGCCTTGGCCTCGCGTTCATCGAAGGTCGCCTGCGCCTTCTCGATCAGGGAGAGGACATCGCCCATCCCCAATATCCTGGAGGCCATTCTGTCCGGGTGAAAGGTCTCCCATGCATCGAGTTTTTCCCCCGTGCCGACAAACTTGATCGGCCTCTGGGTGACCGCCTTAATGGACAAGGCGGCTCCCCCCCGGGCGTCGCCGTCCATTTTAGTCAGAATAACGCCCGTTATCCCCAAGGCGTCGTTGAATCCGTTGGCCACGTTGACCGCATCCTGCCCGGTCATGGCATCAGCCACCAGGAGTATCTCCTGAGGGTTCAATAATTTCTTTATCCCTTTCAGCTCCTCCATGAGACCTTCATCGATGTGGAGCCGGCCCGCTGTATCAAAGATAAGGGTGTCAACGTCCTGGCCCTGGGCCTGCTTGCGGGCTTTTGCAACGGTCTGCAAAGGGTCATCACCCTGCTGGGGGGCATAACAGCCGATGCCGAGGATCTCACCCAATTTCCTCAATTGCTCTATAGCAGCCGGGCGATAAGGGTCGGCGGGTACGAGGTACGGTCTTTGCCTTTTCTCCCGCAGATAGCCGGCCAGCTTGCCGGCGGTCGTGGTCTTTCCTGATCCTTGAAGCCCTACCAACATAATGGAGCTGGGGGGAGGGCCTGAAAGTTTGAGGCTGTTGTCTTCCCCGCCACCCATTAAAGTGACGATCTCATTGTGGACGATCTTAATCACCTGCTGGGC
>CAYHAB010000003.1:0-3914 GCA_964354505.1 uncultured Thermodesulfobacteriota bacterium | reverse complement strand
GACATTCCCGCTTTCTGCCCTCGAGCGCGGGCCTATTTTGATAACGAAGAGATCCGTATGATGGTTGGCTGCTTTGCCGTCATTTTTGGTTATTATGGTGATGGCAGGGGAGAGATAAGCGGCCCGGCTTTGCAGAGCTTGGCCGAATACGTAGATGAATGTATTCAAGACCTCGCCCGCCGTTTTCGACCTCCTCACCCGCTTGCCACCGCACTTCAGGGGTTCGCGCGGGAAATAGAAGGTCTGCGAAAAGGAGATTCACTTGATCTCCGTCCTGCGGATTATTTTTACCGCTTATTGGCTTATCAGCCGTTTTCTGATTATGTGGCGAACGAAAACCGGGCCCGCAACCTGGCGATCCTGTCCCAGCTCCTGAATACCTTCCAGAACTATTATCATTATACGGTGGTCACATTCCAGAACCGCGAATTCATCAAATTTCATCTTTTCAACAGCTTTCTGCGGCTCCTACATGACGGCGGCATCAATGAGTATGAAGACCCGGACCAGCCTCTCCCCAAGGGCTATGTCCAGGTAATGACGATTCATCAGGCCAAAGGACTGGAATTTTCGGCGGTGGTTGTAGGTTCCCTGGACAAACAGCTCTCCTCCGGGAAAGCCATTGATCGGGACCTTCATTCCTACTACCACCGGCCTCCTTTTGAGCCGGAGAACCGGATCACTCATTTCGACCGCATGCGCCTTCATTACGTGGCCTTTTCCCGGGCAGAGAAGGTTCTCGTTCTGACCAGCGGCTCCCCGCCCAAGGAATATTTCGCTCCCATCTGGCAGGGATTACCCCAGTGGCCCTACATCCAGCACAATCTACTTTCCGCTCAGCTTTTCCAACCCAAAGAAAGGATTCCTCTCAAAAGATCTTTCAGCTTTACGGGCGACCTCAAAGTATATGAAACTTGCCCGCGCCAGTACCAATTTTTCCGGGAATATGATTTTACGCCCTCCCGTTCAGCGGTAATCTTCTTCGGCCTCCTGGTTCACCAGACGATCGAAGAAATCCATCGCCATGCTCTTGATGGGAGACTGGATGTCCTGAATAAAAGGCGGATCCGCAATCTCTTCGAGCGGACTTTCAATTTTCTCACCCTTTCCGATGTGCGCCCCATTGGCGCTGCCGCAAAAGAGTCGGCCTTCCAGCAGGTGATGAATTACTTCCGGCAAAACACGGCAGAGATGGAACGGGTGATCGCCACGGAAGTGGACGTTTCGGTCGAACTGGATAATTACATCCTGACCGGAAAGGTTGATCTGCTGATGGGAGGAGACGGTAAGCTGGAGCTGCTGGATTTCAAAACCGCGGAACGTCCCACGGATTCTCCGGAGCTCATTGCCGCCTATGAACGCCAGCTCTGCACCTATGCCCATATCCTGGAAAGAAGACATGGGAAGACACCCGAACGGCTTTTCTTATACTGGACATCCGAACAGGGGAAGAAAGACGCCCTGATGGTCTTCCCCTATCGCCCCAGGCTTGTGAAAGAGGCGGGGACATATTTTGATCAGGTGGTGACGAAGATTTTGGAAAAGGATTTTACCGTTCAAAGGGTTCCGGAAGCGAAAATCTGCAAGGAGTGTGATGTTCGCGGGTACTGCCGGCGGGAGACATGATCTGGGTCGGAGATAAGGTCGGAGAAAGGGGCGGAGATAATTCGGCAGGAATTCAGATCGCGACGCAAAGTCTTTAATATATATTAACCCCTTGGGTTAATAATTTTATTGACAACAGGCCGGGCAAATGATAATCTCGTTTAAGGACAGCAAAACAGAAAAGGTCTTCTGTGATCTCACGGGCCTCACACGCAGGTGGGGGCCTGAACAGGCACGGGTGATTGGCAGGCGGCTAAATGAACTTGCAGCGGCAGAAAACCTTGAAATTCTCCGGTCATTACCTCAGATGCGAGCCCATGAATTATCCGGAGACCGGGCCGGGCAAATTTCCCTCGATATCAAGCATCCCTATCGTCTCCTGATTGTGCCGGATCATAAAGTGATTCCTCGAAAGAAAGACGGGGGCCTGGATTGGAAACAAATCACAAGAATTAAAATCCTGGGAGTGGAGGACACCCATGGGTAAGATAAAGAAAAAAGAATTCTGTCCAAATTATGCTATTCCTCCCGGAGAGACCCTCCGGGAAACCCTGGACGCCATGGGCATGAGCCAGGCAGAATTGGCAGAGAGGACGGGTCGTCCCAAAAAAACAATCAATGAAATCATATTCGGAAAAGCAGCCATTACTGCGGAAACGGCCCTGCAGCTTGAAAGAGTCTTAGGGGTTCCCGCATCTTTCTGGACCAACTTGGAACGTAACTATCAGGAGACGTTAGCCCGGCTCAAAGAGGAGGAAAAATTGCGTTTTCATGAGGAGTGGGCAAAGACGCTCCCCATACGCGAGCTTATTAAGGCAAAATGGTTGCCCAAAGAGGACTCTCTCATTAAACAATTGAAATCTTTTCTGAATTTCTTTGGAGTTGCTGGCGTCGAGGAGTGGAAGGAAATGTGGCTGAGCCCCCAAACGGTTTACAGGAAATCCAATGCTTTTCAGAGCAATCCCGCAGCCGTTGCCGCTTGGTTGCGTAAAGGTGAGATCGAGGCGGCGAAGCTGAGATGCGATGTTTATAATGCTGCACTATTTAAGTCATCTTTGGGGAGAATCCGAGAGCTTACGCCCCAACCACCGGAGGTTTTTGTGCAGGAAATTATGGGAACATGCTCGAAAGCCGGGGTTGCCGTTATCTTTATTCCCGAAATCCCGGGTAGCCGTGTATTTGGTGCGACCCGCTGGCTAACCCCAACAAAGTCCTTGATTCAACTCAGCCTGCGGGGGAAAAGCGATGACCACCTCTGGTTCACTTTTTTCCATGAATCCGCTCACATTTTAATTCATGGCAAGAAAAATGTGTTCATTGAAGCCGATGATTGGGAAGGCCAGAATTTGGCGAATGACGAAAAGGAAAAAGAAGCAGATAAATTCGCACAGGAGTTTTTGATTCCCGCTAATGAGTATAAGGAATTCTTAAGAAAAAATGTTCTTAGCCATTCTTCCATCCGTGGCTTCTCTATGAAATTAGGGATTGCGCCGGGGATAGTTGTGGGACGGCTTCAGCACGATGGCATCATTCAATATTCGCAATTAAATGATCTGAAAAATAGATTCCGATTTGCGGAGGCCTGATAATCGGAGGCTTCGGAGGGATTAAATGGCGAAAATTGAAGTAACCAAGACCGAGCTGGTCTGGCCCGGCAAGTTCAACGAGGACGGCACCCGCAAGGAGGTGCCACGCGTGAGCCTGCCCTTCCAAGTCATCGAGACGGTCAACGAGAGTCGCGCCACCCGGGACGCCCGCAAGGGGGGTATTCAGAAAAGCCTTTTCGATATCTATGAGGGCAAGGAGGGCGACACCTTCGAGGCGGGCTGGCGCAACAAGCTCATCTGGGGCGACAACCTGCTGGTGATGGGGTCGCTGCTCGAGAAGTTCGCTGGGAAGGTCGACCTCATCTATATCGACCCGCCGTTTGCGACGGGGGCAGATTTCTCATTTACTGCAGAGATTGGAGATGTTGGCCTTGAATTAACGAAGGAGCAATCAATTATTGAGGAAAAGGCATATCGTGACACATGGGCAAAGGGAATAGATTCCTTCCTCCAGATGATTTATTGTCGCTTAATTTTAATGAGGGATCTTTTGAGTTCAATTGGATCAATTTATGTACATGTAGATTGGAGGGTTAATCATTATCGTCGGAATATTATGGATGAAGTCTTTGGTGATGACATGGTTCAAAATGAAATAATTTGGAAATTCAGCCAAGGAGGAAAATCTCAAGGATATTGGGCAAGAAAGCATAATAATATTTTTTTCTACACCAAAACTGAAAATGTGACTTTTAACAGCAA
>CAYHAB010000002.1:0-3668 GCA_964354505.1 uncultured Thermodesulfobacteriota bacterium | reverse complement strand
CCAGCTGATCTGTTGTCTTCAGGCGGCCCTTACAGATGGAGAGGACAAGGGCGGCAGCTTTCTTTAAGAAGGTGGATCAGAAAGTCCATCTGTCAAACTCTTCTACCACCTACCCACTTTCCATTCTCGCCAACAACTCATCAGGGCCAAAGGGGAGGGGGGCAAAAAGAATATGCTCCAGTTTTTTTGTCCTGGAGAAGGTTAAGACGATCCTCTCGTGCGTGCTTCCATCCACCCCATACCGTTGCATGATGACCTCGGACCTCTCTTTGAGGCTCACGATTCGCGTTTCGGCCACCCGTTTGTCCGCATAGTTGACCACCGCAACCTCGGAGATCCTCATCTCCTCGTCGGGGAGGTGAACGTGATAGCGGATGACATCGGCCACCCTATAAAGTCCTCTCTCCCTGAGCCACGCCCCCCCCAGAACGGTATGATCTTCTCCCGTTTCAAAACTGGCCGCCTTGGCGATATCGTGCAGCAGGGCCCCGCTCTCGATCAGGGAACGCCTCAAAGGGTACCCGACCTTGCTGAGTTCACCGGCCAGAAAGCAGGCTACCTCGGCCACTTTTGTGCTGTGTTCGATGATATGGGGAGGGACTTCAAACTCCTGCAAGAGCCTCCTGGCCTCTTGCACGGTGAGTTCCCCTTTTTGAGAAGGGATTCCAGTATATAGCTCCATTCCGGCTCCGTCTCTAATATATGTCTACCTCATCTCTTATTGTCAATATTTATGTATTTATATAAACCAAATCGATGCCTCCACTACTCGCTTTTTCCGGCCATCTTTGCTACGATGGGGTCAAGGTCACTCACCGAAAGCAGTAGATATGAAGGCGCGGATACAACTGGAGCTCATCACCCCCGCGGTGGAGGATAACGCCCCCATCCCCAACCTCTCCCTCGCCACAGTGGCCGCCCTCACCCCCCCTGAAGTTCGGATCTCCTTCAGCGACGATCTCATCAACCCCTTAGACCTGGATGGCGGCCTGAAGGCGGTGGATCTGGTGGGGATTACCTGTTCCACAAAGACCGCCCCTCGGGCCTACCAGATCGCCCGGGCCTATCGCGAACGGGGGATCCCCGTGGTCCTGGGTGGAATCCACCCTACGGCCATGCCCGCGGAGGCCCTGGAACACTGTGACGCTGTGGTAGTGGGGGAGGCGGAGGAGAGTTGGCCTCGCCTGATCGAGGATTTCAAAAGGGGCGACCTCGAGCGGATCTACCAGCAGGGAGGGTTTACCCCGCCGGAAGAGATCCCCCCGGCGCGCCGCGAGATCTACCATGCCAAAGATTATTTCCCTCTCGATTCCTTGCAGGCCACGCGAGGCTGCCCCTATCAGTGTGAATTCTGTTCGGTGCGCACGTTCTTTGGTGGTACCTATCGCTACCGCCCGCTCGGGGACGTCATAGCGGAGATCAACTCCCTGCGGCATAAAGTAATCATGTTCGCCGATGACAACATCGTGGGGCACTCCCGCTACTCTCAGCAACTGCTCGAGGCCCTCATCCCCCTGCGCAAGTGGTGGATAGCCCAGGCCTCCCTGGCCGGCTTGGAGGATGAGGAAAAGATCAAGCTCATGGCGAAAAGCGGCTGCAAGGGGGTGCTCATCGGTTTTGAATCCATCTCCGAGGAAAATATCCGCTCATCGCGAAAGTATCAGAATCGGCCAGCTGACTATTTGAAGATCATCCATAACCTGCACCGCCACGGCATCGCCGTCTGGGCCTCCTTTATGTTCGGCCTTGACCATGACGACAAGAGGATCTTCGAACGGACGGTGCGTTTCGCCATCGAGGCCAAGTTTTTCTCGCTGGTCTTCGCCATCCTTACTCCATACCCCGGCACGGCCCTCTACGAACGGCTCAAGGAGGAGGGAAGGCTGACTGATGAGCGGTGGTGGCTCTTGGAAGATCAGGCGGTCCGCGCCCCCCACTTCCACCCCCTGGGGATGACCAGGGAGGAGCTCAGAGAGGGGTGGGAGTGGGCCTGGCGGGAATATTATTCTTACCCCGCCATCCTGCGGAGATTTCAGTGGGAGTATCCCCCTACCCTGGTCAACAAGGCCATCTACTTCCCCTTCAACCTCTTGCAACGCCGCTTTATCCGAAAAAAGGTCCTGGGCGGAGAGAGGCTCGGGTGGACCAAGCTCCCCTGGAAGGTTGGAAGGACTAAAAAATAAGCAGAAGGGAATCCACGCATGGCCTCTTTGCCAGATCTAATCCTTCAAAGGGCCTCTTTGTTGCCTGCAAATGGTTACCATGATAATCTAAAGACCTGATACCTTTCCCCGCAGAAGATGATGCCCAATATAAATCATAAGGAGGGACCCGATGATAAGGAAAAAACCATATTGGGGGGTATTTTTTGTAAGTCTTGTTTTTCTTTCTGTATTCCTTTTTACTAGTTGCTTTGAGGGGGATGTCGGTTCGGAAGGGGAGGTGCTCAAGAAATATTTACCACCTGAACAATTGAAGGGATTGATTGAAAAACCTGATAATTCAATTTGGATCATAGATGTCCGCTCCTCTTCAGCGTATCAGAAGGGGCACATTCCAACCGCCAAGTCATTTCCATCCTCTGAGATTCTCTCCCGTCTGAAAGAGCTCCCGAAGGGCAAGTATCTCATTTTGTATTGTGAGACCGGTGGTCGCGCCCACGGAGTTATGAAGGAGTTGGGAAAGAACGGATACACCCGGCTCATGAACTGGGGGGGCGTTTCACGATGGCCCTATGAACGGGCAAAGATTTCGGAATAACCTCCGTATGGGCATTATGGATGGGACAAAGGCAGTTTATTCTACTATTATTATATCTCTCTTTGATAGGGGGTGCTTTCTCCCTTTTCTTCCCGGTGCATGTCTTTCCCAAGACAACGCCAGGGCGGACAACCTTGCACTTGGCTGCTGCTTGACTTCCCAACGAGGTGTGTGTTAGCAATGGGAGAAACGACATTAGGAGGGTAAGCGATTGAATAAGATGTTTTGGGGGGTCATGCTCCTGCCTATCCTGATGCTCGGTTGCGCAGGAGGAGGTGACGGTGATCTGAAAGGGTTCCTCCCCTCTTCTGTCAAGGCGCAGGGGATCAGGATCAAAAAAGATGGTCTAGCCAGGATCTACGAGGGGAAAACGCTCTTCGACTACATGGATGGGGGCGCGGAACTCTATTACGAATATGGCTTTGCGCAGGCATGTGTACAGCGGTATAAGGCCCCTCAGCGGGAGGTTACCGTGGAGATCTACCAGATGGACACCTCGGCCCATGCCTACGGCGTCTATACCTTCGACACCCAAGGGGAGCACCCCCCTATCGGGCAGGAAGCCACCTATGCGCGGGGTCTTCTGAACTGCTGGAAGGGAAGATACGTCGTGCGGGTCTTCTCCGAGAGCGAGGGGCTCAAGGATGTCCTTCTGGCCCTAGGGCGGGTCGTCACCCAGAAGATCCGCCAGGAGGGGGAACGACCTGATATCTTAGCCTTCCTTCCCCCCCAGTGGGTGGTAGGTGATTCTCTGCTCTATTTCCGAGGGGTGATCGCCCTTAACAACAGCTACTTTCTCTCCCACCAGGACGTACTCTCCCTGAGTAAGGGCGCCGAAGGGGTCTCCTTTCAGTATAAACCGGAGGTTCAACCCCTCAGGGTCATCATGGTGCGTTATCCGGGGCGCT
>CAYHAB010000001.1:0-2755 GCA_964354505.1 uncultured Thermodesulfobacteriota bacterium | reverse complement strand
GAAGGGCCTGCGCGGTCGCTTCGGGATGTACGTCCCGCCGCTGCTTGAAGCGCTCGGCCTCGCCGAGGTGGAGCACAACCCAAAGAACAACCGCATGCGGGCGCTCTAGACCCGGCACGTTCGGACGCGCATCGACGACGTGAGCGGGAACGGCGCATAGTGCGCCACGCATAGTGCGCCACGCACATTGCGTCACGCGCTAGGATGGTGTCGTGAACAACCCATTCCACGCTGGTAGTCCCGTCACGGGCGACGCCTTCGGGGACCGCAAGACCGAGACCGACTTCCTCGTGTCGCGGATGCTCCGGGGGCCGAACGTCTTCCTCATGTCGCCCAGGCGGTACGGAAAGACGTCGCTCCTGCTTCGGGCCGTCTCGGATGCCCGTCGGCAGGGTGCCCGAGTGGGCATGGCCAACCTGTTCTACGCGAGCGACCGGCGCGAGGTCGCAGAGCGCCTGACGTGGGCGGTCATCGATGGCGCGCTCGGCTGGCTGGTGGGAACGGCCGAGCAGATCGGCGAGCGGCTGCGCCGCATACCGTGGGTGACCCCGATTCTCGAGCGGGATGGGTGGCAGGTCGCGCTTGCCTTGAGCGGCCGCGACCCGTCCTTTCTTGATGCGATCCGTCGCCCGGTGGAGTTGCTGGCGGATTCGGCGCGTGACGGTCACCCCGTCTGCCTCGTTGTCGATGAGTTCCAGCAGGTGGCCGAGATCGACCCCGCGCTTCCCGGGGTCTGGAAGGCAATTGCAGACGACCTCCCCCAGGTCAGCCTCGTCCTCTGCGGGTCCCGTCGACACGTCATGACCCGGTTGTTCACGGGAGCAGGGGCCCCGCTGCAGCACATCGCCGAGCCGCTCTCGCTCGAGGTGATCCCCCGGGCCGAGATGGTCGACTTTGTTCGGGCGAGATCAGCAGCTGCCGGACGCGAGATGGACTCCGACGCCGCGATCCTTCTCTACGACCTCATGCGCGGCATCCCGCATTTCGTACAGCTCCTGGCGGCGTCTGCGTTCGACGAGGGCGAGGGACCGATTGACGGCAATTGCGTGAGGCGCGGGCTCGTGGCCCTCCTGCTGCGCCAGCGCGGCGAGCTCGCGCTGCGATACGAGGGGCTGGCCTCCGGGCAGCGCCGGCTTCTCCGCGCCCTGGCCAGGGAGCCCGTCCGCGAGCTGACCGGCCACGAGTTCCTGGGACGGGCCGGCCTGCCCGCATCGAGCGTGCAACGGGCGCGATCGGCGCTGGACGAATCCGAGGTCATCACCTACGACGAGCGTGTCGGGTGGTGCGTCGCCGACCCGGTTCTTGAGCGGTGGCTGAGGCACGCGGTCGAGCTTGATCTCGGCGAGCCGCTCTCACCGGCCTCCATCACCTGAGATGCGCTACCGGCGGATGCCCATCGAGATCGAGTCGCCCGAGAACCTGGGGTACGGGCGCATCCGGTACAACCTGACCGAGAGTTCCATGGCGGACGAGCCGCTGCGGCCGCTGCTGGAAGAGGCCTCCGCCGAGCTTGACCGCGCCGCCCTCGAGTACACGAACCACATGGGGAACGCTGAGCTCCGCGCGCTAATCGCCGCGGACACGCCGGGCGCCACTCCGGACGACATCCTCCTCACCTCGGGCGCGGCGAGCGCGCTCTTCATCGTCGCCACCTCCCTCCTCGAGCCCGGCGACCACCTCGTCGTGGCCCGGCCGAACTACGGCAGCAACATCGAGACGCCCCGCGCCATCGGCTGTGACGTCGCCTGCCTGGACCTGGCTTTCGAGGACGGGTACCGGGTGGATCCGCGGCGCATCGCGGCCCTCATGACGCCACGGACCAGGCTCGTCAGCCTCACCTGCCCGCACAACCCGACCGGGGCGATGATGGACGAGGCCACGCTGCGGCGGATCGTGGTCCTGGTGGAGGAGCGGGGCGCGGGGGTGCGCGCGCCACGTGGCGCGCGGCTCCTCCTCGACGAGACCTACCGTGACATGACCTACGGCAACCCGCTGCCCGTGGCGGCCGGCCTGAGCCCGCGGGCCATCAGCGTCAGTTCCCTCTCGAAGACCTACGGCATGCCCGGGCTGCGAACCGGCTGGATCGTCTGCCGCGACCGCGACCTCATGGAGACCTTCCTGGCGGCGAAGGAGCAGATCTCGCTCGCCGACTCGGTGGTGGACCAGGCGCTCGCCCTGGCTGCCTACCGCCGGCGCCGGGAGCGTCTCGCCGCGGTGCGGGTTTCGATCGCCCACCGGGTCGCCATCGTGCGGGAGTGGGTGGCGGGCCAGGGCGAGCTGGAGTGGGTGGAGCCCGGGGGCGGGGTGGTCTGTTTCCCGCGGATTCGCCCCGACATCGAGGTGGATGTGGACCGCTTCTACCGGATCCTCAACGAAGAGTACGGTACGTACGTGGGTCCGGGGCACTGGTTCGAGCAGCCCAGGCGGCAGATGCGGATCGGGTTTGGCTGGCCGTCTGAAGAGGACCTGCGGACAGGCCTGGCCAACGTCAGCCGGGCAGTCCGGGAGGCGCGGGCATGAACAGAGACTCCCGGGGAGCCAACCCGGCGCTCGTCGCCCTCCTCTGCGGCGCCCTCGTCGCGACGGCCACGGTGGTCGCCGGCTGCAAGGGGGCCTCGACCAACTCCGCCCGCGCCGAGGAAACGATCGTCCGCTCTGTGGATTTGGCGATCTGGTCGATGTCGCCGCAGATCATGGTCGAGACCTTCAATGGGAACGTCACGATCACGGCCGGGACGTCGCCGTCGGCCGAGGT